>CAISJA010000206.1 GCA_903885525.1 uncultured Opitutaceae bacterium | reverse complement strand
TCGGGTGGTTCACATGGATGCTCATCCAGACCGGACCGTATTTTTTGAAAATCTCGCACAGCGCCGGCGTGATGCGCTGGGGCAGAAACACCGGGATTCGCGAACCAATGCGGATAAACTCCACGTGCTTGATCGCCCGCAGCCGGCTCAGCAGGTGCTCCAGCTTCCGGTCGGAGAGCAGCAGCGGATCGCCACCCGAGAGCAGCACGTCCCGCACCTCCGGATGCGCCTCGATGTAGCGCAGCGCTTGTTCGTGCTCGGGGTGGAAATTGTAGTCCTGCGCATTGCTCACCAGCCGGCTGCGGGTGCAATAGCGGCAGTAGGAGGCGCAGCGGTCGGTGACGAGGAACAGGACCCGGTCAGGGTAGCGGTGGACCAGGCCGGGGACCGGCGAGTGCGCGTCCTCCCCGAGGGAGTCGAGCCTCTCCTCCGCCGAGATGATCATTTCCTCGGCGCGCGGAATGACCTGCCGGCGGATCGGACAGGCCGGGTCGTGGCGGTCGATCAGGTTGAAAAAGTAGGGGGTGATGGCGAGGGCCAGTTTATGGCTGGCGTTGGCGCAGCCGGCCTTCTCCTCGGGGGTGAGCGTCATGTACCGCTCCAACTGCTCGGCGGTGGTGAGGCGGTGCTTGAGCTGCCACGTCCAGTCGCGCCAGTCGCTTTCCGGCACGTGCTGCCAGAGCCCCTGGCCGTCGTACCACGCGGCGCGATCTTCAAAATACGGCATGATGGATGGGAAGAGTTGGCCGGTTTGAGCCAAGTGTCAAATGGCGGCTGCGACCGGCTCCGGCACGGCATCCTGGACCCGGATGGGCACCACCGCGCAGGGCAGGCCGCGCAGAAAAAGGCGGCGCTGGAGGGCAAAGGCGGTGTAATTGTGCAACCAGCGGGTCAGGAAGGTCTCCCGGGCGAAAACCAGTTGTCCGCCGAAGAAGATCGAGCCGGGATGGCGCGAGGTCAGCTCCGGCAGCAGCTTTTCCAGTTCGGCGAGGATGTCGTGCCCGATGGCGGTCACACACTCCGCCTCGCCGCCCCGGTGCGTCACAAAGGCGACGTAGCGCTGGCACTCCTCCCGGGCGTGGGTGCGGAGGCGCTCGATTTCGTCGGCCCCCTTGAAGTTGCCGGCGTCCACGATGCCGATGTGCACAAAGACAAAGCGCCGGAAGCCGCCGCCGAACATCCGGATCGCCCCCAGCAGGGTGTGCAGGCCTACGCCGTTATAGCCGTTGACGAAGACGACGGCGGTGCGGCGCGACTCCTTGCCGGCAGCCAGTTCGCGGGAGGGCTCGCTCGGCAGGGCGGCGGCCTCGGTGATCCGGTTGAGGCTGGCGATCTGCCGGCCGACCCCGTCGTAGTGCCTGCGGACCGCGATGGCGACGGCAACTAGGGCGCTGGTCAGGATCAGGGTGACCCAGCCGCCTTCCGGAAACTTGAGGATCACGAGCGCGAGCAGAATGGCGGTGGTCAGCACCAGACCGAGGGCATTGATCAGGAGGTGCCACCACCAGTCCTTTTCCACGGCGCGCACCTGCCACCAGTGCCGCACCATCCCAAGCTGCGACAGGCTGAAGGTGATGAAGACGTTGATGGAGTAGAGCACCACCAGCAGATCGACCGAACCCCGCGTCACGAGCACGAGGATCAGGGCGGCGCCGCCCATGAGCAAAATGCCGTTGATGGCGACGAAGCGGTCGCTCAACGAGGCAAAGCGGGTGGGCATCCAACGGTCGAGCGCCATGTTCGAGAGCACGCGAGGGCCGTCGAGGAAGCCCGCCTGGGCGGCAATCATGAGCAGGGACGCGGCGCTGACGAGGGCGACCGTGACGAAGCCCCGCCCCAGCCAGCCCGGCCAGTGGGCGGTGAGGGTTTCCAGCAGGACGGCGTTCAGGGTTTTGTTTTCCACCGGCTGCACCCCGGCGAGCACGTACGCCAGGAGGAGGCCGGCGACCATGCCGGCCAGGGAAATGGCCATGAGCAGCATGGTGCGGCGGCCGGTGCGCACACGCGGCTCGCGGAGGATGGGCAGGCCGTTGCTCACCGCCTCGATGCCGGTGTAGGTGCCCGCGCCCACACTGTAGGCGCGCAGCAGCAGGGCAAACAGGCCCCACACCCCCACCTCGGCCGTGGTGCTGCGCACGGCTTCCACCGTCCCCGCCGCCACCGTCATCAACGCGTCGCCGTGGGCGACCATCGCATAGCCGATGGCAAAGACGTGCGTGAGCAGAAAGAGGAAAAACACCGGGACCCAGATCACCACCGACTCGCGGACGCCGCGCAGGTTGAGCACGATCAGAAACACCACTCCGGCGGCCTCCGCCGCCAGTTTGACCCCCTGCCAGTGCGCCGGCAGAAGGCTGAAAAAAGCATCCATCCCGCTCGCCACCGACACCGTGATCGTGAGCGCATAGTCGATCAGCAGCGCCGAGCCCGACACCACCCCCGCCATGGGGGAGAGCAGCCGGCTGGCCACCACGTAGCCGCCCCCGCCCGTCGGAAACAACGCGATGATCTGGGAGTAGCTGGCGCAGATGATCACCACGGTGACCGCCGACATCAGCCCCACCAGCAGGGCCAGCGAGGGATGCGCCAGCAGGGACTTGAACGACTCCTCCGGACCGTAACACGATGACGACAAGCCATCGGCTCCCAATCCCACCCAGGCCAGGAGGGCCACGAGGGACAATTGGTGAAACAAGCCGCTTTCGTTCAGGTCGCGCGAACGGCCGATGAAGAAATTCTTCACCGCCTGGAGGGGAGTATTGATCATGATGGTTCGGGTTACGAGGTCTGCCGAGCAACCAGGATGGCGCAGGATACGTGCCACAGTGGATCGCCCTTCCCCATGCCTCCGAGGTTAGCTGTCGGGCTGGGCCGGAGAAGTGGCCCGGACCGCCGGCTGCCCGCCAGTCCTTTGCCCCTGCCGCGGCAGAAGCCGTGGCGAGTGGGTCCCCCGGGCCCGGCCACAGGAAGGGGGCGGGGCTTCGGCTGCTGAACTGTCAAAACGCGCGAGCAAATCGTCTGGGAGCGGCGCGTCAAACCCGGCGAGTGTAACCATGCGCTAAATCTTGCGGGCAATGGCTTAGCAGAATTAATTTCAAATTTTCCGGAAACCACTAGACAGCCGGCCTTGAATCGCTTTGCGTGGCACGCGATGTCCTCCCAGCAACCTGCCATTCTCGCCCTCGAAGACGGCAGCATCTTCCGCGGCGCCGCCTTCGGCGCAGCGGCCACCATCGCCGGAGAGTGTGTCTTCAACACCTCGATGACCGGCTACCAGGAAATCCTGACCGATCCGTCCTACTTCGGCCAGATCGTCACCATGACCGCCGTGCAGATCGGCAACTACGGGATCAACCCCGAGGATGTGGAATCCTCCGCCCCCAAGTGCTCCGGCTTCGTGGTCCGGGCGGTTTCTCCCGTCGTCAGCAACTGGCGCAGCACCATGTCGCTCGACGCCTACCTGAAGCAGTACGGCATCCCCGGGATCAGCGAGGTCGACACCCGCGCCCTCACCAAGAAGCTCCGCGTCGACGGGGCGATGAAGTGCTGCCTCTCCACCCTGCCCATGACGGACGCCGAAGCCGTCACCCGGGCCCGCGGCTGGCACGACATGGCCGGCAGCGACTACGTCAAGGACACCACCTGCCGCGCACCCTACCTCTGGCAGGCCGATGACCCGAGCCGTTTCAACACCCAGTACCTGCCGGTCGGGACCACCTGCGGTGCCACGCGGGCCCCGGTCCGCCACTTCAAGGTCGCCGCCTTCGACTTCGGTGCCAAATACAGCATTTTCCGCAAGCTCGTCCAACACGGTTTCGACGTGCATGTCTTTCCGGCCACCGCCACGCATGAGCAGGTGCGCGAAGCCGGGGTGGACGGCGTGTTCCTCTCCAACGGCCCCGGCGACCCGGCCGCCCTGGCCTACATCCACAAGACGGTGACCGCCCTCCTGCCGGACTATCCGGTCTTTGGCATCTGTCTCGGGCACCAGATGGTGACCCACGCCCTCGGCGGCACGACGTTCAAACTGAAGTTCGGCCACCGCGGCGGCAACCAGCCCGTGAAGAACCTGGAAACCGGCAAGGTCTCCATCACCGCCCAGAACCACGGCTTCGCCACCGACCCGAAGTCCATCGAAAGCCGCGGCGCTCTCGTCACCGAAATCAACCTGAACGATCAGACGGTCGAGGGGCTGCGGCACCAGGAACTGCCCGTGTTTTCCGTGCAATACCACCCCGAAGCCGCGCCCGGCCCGAACGACGCCGACCCATTGTTCACGGATTTCTACCGGCTGATCGAGCGGCGCAAGGCCGGAAAAGTCTGAGCGGCAAATCCCCCGCCTTCCCCCCGGCAGGACCGGGGCAGCCGAGGAGCCGTTGGCACCGGTTATTTTTCCGCCCCGAGCGCCTGCTCAAAACGGACGGCATCCTCCGGCGTGTCCACGCCGATGGAGGGATCCTCGCTGACCTCGAGCGCAATCGGGTAACCGGCCCCGAGGGCCCGGAGCTGCTCCAGTTTTTCCACCTGCTCCAACTCTCCGGGCGGGAAACTGACGAAACGCTCGAGAAAGTCGGCCTTGTAGGCATAGAGCCCGAGGTGCTTGTAGCAGGGGTGCGCGGCGAGCCAGGCATCATCCACCCGGCCGCCCAGATCGCGCGCATAGGGCATCGGGGAACGCGAAAAATACAGGGCACGGCCCAGCGCCGGCGTGAGGACCACCTTCACCTGATTCGGGTTGGCGAAGTCCTCCCCACGCTTGAACGGCGTGCAGAGCGTGGCCATCGGGCACGGCCCCTGGATCAACTTCGCCAGGGCCTGGATCTGGTTGTTGGTCACCAGGGGTTCGTCCGCTTGGACGTTAATGACATGATTCGCCTGCACCTGCCGGTTGGCCTCGGCGATCCGATCGGTGCCGCTCGGGTGTCCGGCCTCGGTCATGATCGCCCTAAAACCCGACCCTTCAATGCATTCCGCCAGGAGCGGATGATCCACCGCAAACCACAACGGCAGGTCGGGAGCCTCCGCCGTGATCCGCTCGGCTACCCAAATCACAAGTGGCTTTCCCCTAATGGGATGAAGTAACTTTCTAGGAAAGCGCGTCGACTCCAGTCGACAGGGGACGATGATGGCGAAGGCGGGCATTCAGAGTCTTTATGTTTGCAAGCTGGCACGCTAACGGCTTTTTCGGTTTCTTTTATTCCCCGCCCTTCGGTCTCCCGCAATGGAAAAGAGTGACACCACATCCCCCGCCAGTCAGGTCAAAGAACTTCTCGTCCTGAACAAAATGGGCATTCACGCCCGGCCAGCCGCCATGATCGTGCGCGTCACCAACAAATACAAGGCGGACATCTTTGTGGAGAAAGACGAGGAGCAGGTGAACGGCAAGAGCATCATGGGACTGATGATGCTGGCCGCAGCCAAGGGGACGAAGGTCAAGTTCATCGCCACGGGTGACGACGCCGCCGCCGTCCTGAGCGAGCTCGAAGCCCTCTTCGCCAAAAAATTCGACGAGGCTTAAGGTTTTTGCTCCGCGAAAACCTATAGGGAATAGAATCGCCGGGCGTTGGCCGTGGTGATCTCCTCCAACCTTGCGAGGCTGACTCCAAATAGCCCGGCGCAATACTCTGCCGTGTGCCGCAGGTAGGCTGGCTCGTTCGGCTTTCCCCGGTGCGGCACCGGCGTCAGGTACGGCGCGTCGGTCTCCAGCATGAAGCGGTCGAGTCCCTGGGCCAGCGCCGCCTCCCGCACCGCTCCGGCTGATTTGTAGGTGATGATCCCGGTGAAGGAGCCCCGGCCACCGCGCCGAGTGAGTTCCTCCATCTCGGCCGCCCCGTCGGTGAAGCAATGGAAAACCACCTTGCCCCACTCCACCCCGCTTTGGTCGATCATGGCGAGGCACTCCGGGTAGGCCCCGCGCGAATGCACGACGACCGGGCAACCAAGGCGTTTGGCCAAGCCTAAGCCGGCGGCAAAGGCCTCGCGCTGCCAGCCGAAAATCCGCTCCGCGGCCGCGGGATCATCCTGCGGCAGGTGAAAGCGGTCGAGCCCGACCTCGCCCAGGGCGACGGGCTTCGGCCTGGCCGCACAGCCACCCGAGCCCGCAACCCCTGCCGGCACCCAAAAATCCTCCAGCCCGGCGAAACGCTCCGCCCACTTTTCATCCACGCTGCAAGGATGAAGCCCGACCGTGTAATGGATCGTCCCGGGCTGCGCCGCCGCGAGATCGCGGTACAAGGTCCAGTCATCCGCATCGGTGCCGATCGTGACCATCGCCTCCAGACCCGCCGCCTGCGCCCGGGTCAGGACAGCGGGCAAGTCGCCCCGCCGGGCAAACGAGTCGAGGTGGGTGTGGGTGTCGATCAGTCCCATGCGTGGAGTCAAGCGACCGGCCCCGGCGACGCCAGCCCGGAGATGCCCCGGCCGGCGGGCAGTCCGTCTCCCGGACTGAAAAACAGGAAGCCAGCGCTGGTGCACCGGCCCCCCTGGACACACACAAACAAAAATCCGGGTCACTCGGCGCGCACTTGGATGTCGCCTCCGCTGGTCCGGAGCTTCAGCCGCGGACCGCCGCCGTTGACGGCTCCCACGAGATGGCTCTTGCCCACGCCGCCTTTCTCAATGGTGAGGGTGAGGCCGGTCGCCTCGCCCCCCCCGCCCGAGGTGCCGGCGTCGAGCAGGCATGCCACCGTCCGGCCGAGCTGCACGCTCACATTCCCGCCGGAGGTGCTGAGATTGACGTCGTGCTGGAGCGGCGCGGTGAGGACGGCCCGGACATCGCCGCCGGAAGTATGGGCGCCCAGGAGATCCGCCACGGACTCGAGCACGATGTTGCCGCCGGAGGTCTCGACTTCGGTGGGACCGCCGGCGCGGGCGACATGGATGTTGCCGCCCGAAGTGTGGAGCCGGGCATGGGCCGTGCCTTCTTTCAGGGTGATGTCCCCGCCCGAGGTCCCCGCCTCGAGGTCGCCCTCGATGCGGTCAAAATTGAGGCTGCCACCGCTGGTCTGCGCACGCACGTTGCCCGTCAGGTTGGCGACGGCGATGTCACCTCCGGAGGTGTGCAGGCTGGCGTTGAACTTCAGCGGCAGGGTGACAATGAAGCTGACCGTCACGGGCGGTCCGCCCCAATGCAGGCCGAGCTTTTCATGCCAGGTCTCACCCGCAACGTGCAGGCCGGAGCTTTCGTACTTGGCCTCGGCGGTGATGTTGTCCCCCGACTGCTCCAACCGCAGATCCACCTTCTTGAGCAGGACGTCGGCCTCGGCCTCGCTGGAGTCGCGGACGACCTCACGGGCCGTGATCCGGACCTCGCCGATGTCGGCGGTTTTAATGGTGATGTCGCCGCCGGTGGTCACGGCCTTGAAGTGGCCGCCCGGATGCACGGTGAAGGTCTTTTCGACATTCCGGATGATGGTGGCCGGCAGCAGGGCCGGGGCCGCGAGCAGGATGCCCAGGGTGAGCACGGAAAGGATTTTGTTCATGGGTGGATGCCGGGATAACCCGGCGGCCGTGGCAAAAGTTTCAGACAAAAAAGCCCCGGCCGGTGTGCCGGGGCTTTTTTGTCGTGCTGCCCGCAGGGCGCACCCGCTGGACAGTGAACATGAAAACAGGCCAGGTAAGTCTGTTGACCGCCTTGCAGAAGGAATGTCTAGCCGAAGGGCAACTGCGACGCCGCGAGGTGTTCGTGGGAAGGAAGCCCATGGATCAAGGATGCCGTTGTTGCCGGTGTCCAGTCCGGTGCGCCAGAGCTGGCCGAGGGCATTGTAGAGATAGAGCGTGGGCGCATAGCCGGTGCGGGTCTGCTTGACGAGCTGGCCAGTGGTCCCGTCGTCGGTGTTGTTGACGAGAAAATTGCCGCCGCCGCTGACGGAGCCAGGGAGGCTGCAGAGCGGACTCTGGGTGGCGGTGGTACGGCCGAGCCAGTCGGCCCAGGATTTCTGGAGACGGGGGGAGCTGGCGCTGCCGCTGTTGACCTGGCTCCATTGGCGGCCGTCGGACTCCACGCCATAGGAGTAGTACTGCGCGACCACGGCGGAACCGGTGACCGAGGCAAGGCGGCCGTCGGGCTGGAAGGTCCGCACGGTGGTGCCCCCATCGGGGGCGACCACGGTCTGGGTGCGGGCGGTCTGTCGATACGAAAGGCACGACCCCTTCCTTCTGCGTCACGGGGAACTTGTCATAT
>CAISJA010000205.1 GCA_903885525.1 uncultured Opitutaceae bacterium | reverse complement strand
TGGTCCGCGTGGTGCGCGACGGTGGCGAGGCGCCCCTGCGGGAACCAGGCCCGGAGGTGGTGCGTGAACTCGCGGCGGCTGGGCGCATTCTCCACCAGCACGGCGCTCTCCTTTTCCGCATACAGAATGAGGGCGGGGCCGGCAAAGAGCGGACGGGGCCCGGCCGGCGCGGGCAGGTCGCGCAGCGCCTGCACCCGCTCGGTGGCACCGCGGGAGTCGATGGCGTTGATCGTGCCCAGCACGGCCTCGCGCAGCCGGACAGCCTCGGCCGGCGTCAGCAGGAGCCGCAGGGCCGCCTTGTTCTGCGCCCCGGCCTCAAACATCTTCAGAAACACCGCGCGGGATTTTTCGATCAGCGGGGCGTCCGCCGGCTGCCGCGAAGCAAGATAGGGCTGCAGCACGCGGCCGAGCAGCGTGGTGGGCTTGGCGGCCGCCGGATCCAGCAGGTCCGCCGTGCAGGCCACCGGACTCACCAGCACGAGTCCGGCCAGGGCCGGGGCGGCCTTGACCGCGGCCTTCCGGCGCAGCAGCTCCAGCACCATGCCGGCGCCAAAGCTCACCGCCACCACGACCGGGCGCCGGCCGGTTTCGCCCGCCACTTCCTCGATCAGGTCCTCCAACTGGGCGAGAAACAGCCCGGTCGAGAACCCCCGGCGCGGGTAATGGACATAATAGACACTGCCCTGTTGCAGCAACGGCCCGCGCAGCAGGTACATCGCCTCGGTGGCGTCGGGCACGAACCCGCCGACCACGATCGTGGGCAGCGGCCCCGGACGCTTCTCCACCCGCACCTCGGCGCATTGGTGCAACCCGGCCAGCCCGCCCGCCAGCACCGCGTCCTGACGGGTGCGGAGCCGCGCCTGGTGCAGGGCGGCATGCGGCGGGCGCAGCTTGTAGCCGGCGGTGCGGAGCCAGATGCGGAGCGGGGCCGCCGGTTCGCGGCTCCATTGGGCGACGAGGGAGAGGACTGGGATCAGGCTGAGGGTGGGCATGGCGGGGGGGGCGGAAATACGGCAACGTGCACGGCCGGCATTTCCAGGCGCAAAGCCAAACGCGCCGCGTCACTTTCATTTCACCCGGCCGTCACCCGTCTGCCTTATTCGGTTGCCTCGGGCCCGGTTTGCCCGTGAAAAGCCCCCATGCCGCCACTGCCCCCGGTCATTTTTGAGGACGAGGCGATCCTCGCCTGCGACAAGCCGAGCGGCTTGCCGATCGCGCCGGACCGGCGCCAGCCGGGCGGCCCCACCCTGTTGGCGCTCCTGCGCGCCGCCCGCGGCGACGGCGTGGCCAGTGTGCACCGGATCGACGACGCCACCAGCGGCCTGGTGCTCTGCGCCAAGAGCAAGCCGGCCCTCGACTTCCTCAGCGGCCAGTTCCAGTCGAAAACCGTCGGGAGAAACTGCCTCGCGCTCACGACGGGCCTGCCCGAACAGGACGAGTACCGCGTCGACCTCGTGCTGAAGGAGGACGAGGCCGCGCCTGGCCACATGTGCGTGGTGAAGAAGCACGGCCAGACCGCGGTCACCGATTTCCGGGTGCTGGAACGCTTTGCCGGCCGCTTCGCCCTCGTGGAGTGCCGGCCGCAGACCGGCCGCCAGCACCAGATCCGCGTGCACCTCGCGGCCACCGGCACACCCATTCTCAACGATGCCCTGTATGGCAACGGCGAGGTGTTGCTGCTCTCCGGCCTCAAGCGTGGCTACAAGGGCCGCGAGGGCGAACAGCCGCTCCTCCGGCGGCTCGCCCTCCACGCCGCCGCACTCACGTTCACCCACCCGCTCACGCGCGAGAAAATGACACTGGCCGCCCCGCTGCCCGCCGATTTTGCGGTCGCCCTCAAGTACCTCCGCAAATTCGGCACCGCCCGCCGCTGACCGCCGGACGCAAGAAAAACCCGAGCCGGGATCCGGCTGGGTGTGTTCCAGAGGAACAGGCTCCCCGTGGCGCAAGAGCCATGCCTAGCGGTAGACCTAGAGGCAGCGGGGTCTCATTCATTTTGGCTATTTTAGTCATTGACATCGGATGTCGACGCCTATTTGCAATACGGACGCTGGTTTAGCCCGACTGGCGGACAGTCCTACCCCCCCTCGTTCAGTTGTGCTCCCCTGTGCTTTCGGTTGACCCTCCCTCCGCTTTGCGTTTGCGCGATCCTTCATGCTTTGCCGCTGCTCACCCCAACCCCGCCTTGGGCTGGTTGGTGAGCACGATTTCTAAGGTGCCCGCGCTCCGTCCTCCGGCTGTGGCAGGCCCGCTTGCCCTGCTGCCGGTTATTGTTGCGCGCGCATCATCCGCCCCGAGTCGGACCGCGCCAGGGCCCTTGTATCATTTTCCGCCGCCTTCTTAGTGTCTTGATCCTCATAACCCCATAACCCGCCAAACCCCATGTTATCCATTAGTTCCCCGCGCTTCGTCGATTCCCCCACCGTCCGCCCGCAGTCCCCAGTCTCTTCCACGACCACGCCAGCCTGCCGTAGTATGCTGGGATCAATTAACCTAGTCTGTGCCCTGTTGCTTTTCGGTGCTGGTGGCTTCGGGTTTTCCCTCACGTTACAGGCTCAAGAATATGACCAAGTTATCACCCAAGACCAACTTTCTATCGCGTCCACGACGATCAACCCGTTCTCCGATATCTATGCCGTGGATGGTTCGGATTCCTATGCCGTGAATCGCTATACTAGCTACCCGCAGTCCTACAACTGGAGCTGGCAGAATTATTACCCAACCCAAATTGGCTTTTATCCCGGCACATATTGGAACCAGCCTTTTTCTGGCGAACTCACCACCATTCCCAATGGACTTCGCCTCTTCAATTTTACGTATAAATTAAACGAAGCCTGCATTGAGAGCGTTTATAATGTGCTGAACAAACCCAGCAGCGATTGGAACCAAATGATCGCGGATTGTGGTGCCTATGGTCAGAAAAGCTTAAATGTCTCGATGACGCTCTATAATCTCATCCCGGTTTCCGGATACTATAACACAGCCTCCGCCCAGGGAAAATTGACGCTGCAGACTCCCTACGCCTATAATTCAACTGATGTGGCCATCGGGACCAAGCCGATCTTACCCTACCAAGGGAGTTTGGGAAACATCAATGTCTTAAACTATACCTCGCAGTTGGGTGTCGACGGGCGCATCAATCAGGATGGAACAGCGACCTTGTCCGTCCCGGGCGGTTTGGCCTTCACGTTTGATAAATTCTACATCATTAAAAATATTGCGTGGCAGATGCCCTGGGGTCCGCTCACGCTGGCCACAAGTTACCAGCCGCTGGACCAAACGATCGGCACCTCCCTGGGCTTCGGTAACCCCACCGTGACAAGCACGCTCGCTGCAGGGTTCAACCCGCTCAAGGCCAGTGTGGACCTCAAGCTTGATGGCTCATGGCAGGCGGCCGAGTACCTGAAGCTCAATGGCGGCTTCCATACTACGTGTGCCAATAATCAGTGTTCACTCCCCTCAGTGACTGCTTCGTTCGTGCTTTCCTTTTAATTACCTCACCGACAGCAAATAATAGTTTAAGCATTCGACGAATGCAGGCTAGCTGGCTGGCTCTTCCCCTCCCTCCCAAGGTTGGTTAGAGCCAGCAACGGCCCCTCGCAACACCTTCCTATAGCAACGTGAAAATAAAACGTAAGTATCTGGCAGGCTTGATCTTGATTCTGGTCTCATTGCTGGTTTATATTTCTCGCAACCAGCAGGCTAAACCAAGCGCAACCGCCCCCGTCGCGGCGACGGTTGTGGCGGCCCGGCCAAGCGCCAAGGCGGGAGGGCAGCCCGCCCGGGTTTCCGACGATCAAGGGAAGAGCATTAGCTATACGACTCCACCGATCCCGTATCGGCCGGACCTTGATAAATCGAAATACATCTCCTCGCTGCGACCGAAAAATTATATGCTCGTTTGGCAATACGACGGGAAGGTATCCGAGCAATTCGCCGCTGACTACAAGCTGACGCCGGCGCAGTGTGAGCAGATCTACCAAGCCAAGGTGAAGGCACAAAATGCCGTCGCCGCTCTAGACCAGGCGCATCTGCAGTTCGAGGTCAATCCCGACGGGAAATCAGTTTCCGGCAAAATCAGCAGCTACCCGGAGGAAGGGGAGCGCGTGTCGGCCGATTTTCTCGCCGCCGTGGCCACGGCGATGGGACCGGACACCTACGCGGGCTTTGCGCAGCACTATGCCGAAGTTCTCTTCGACGACATCGGCAGCGCCGGCACGCTGAACAAATCCTTTACCATCACGGCCCAGCCAAATGGTGGGTACAATGTAAACCTCCAGCGACTGATTGCCCATGCCGGGCCTGATCTGGCCAATGTGGCCAACACGACGGTTGCCATTATTGATACTTGGAGTGAGTTGCCGAGGGTCGGGGTCTTCGTTACCCTGCCCGAACCGGGCAATCCACCGTAACACCCCACCGACCTACCCAGGGACCAGAAGAACGGAGCTTCGCTTGGCTTCGTCGGCCCCAGCGGCGAGGAAAAAGCTGCCTGCTCCAAACCTGGAGTGAACCACAAGGGAGCGGGAACAGCCACCAACGGGCTTGGCTGAAGGGAGGAGGAACCCGGGCTCTCCTCCAAGCGGGGAGGACAGGCTCGGGCATGCCTCGCGCCAGTCTGGCCACCTGCAGCGGCAAGGGAAGGCGGGCCATCCCTCGGGGTTCCTTCATGTCCGTTCGTGATCCGCTGGCTTGGTCTCGGCGCAGCCGTGCTGGAAATCCGGCCGATGCACCTTTGCCGTTGCGGCGGGCGACAAAATGCCAAACCTAGCGCCCGCACCGTTCATGGCTCCCGCCGCTTCCACGAATCCGACCCCCGACCTCCGCCGGGAATTGCTGCGCCTCATGCTGGAGAGCCGCCAAGGTGATCTTCGCGAAGAGAGCCTGAACCGCCAGGGCAAGGGCCACTTCCATGTCTCCGGCCGCGGCCACGAGGCGTTTGCCGCCCTCGGCCGCCAGCTCCGGCCCGCCGACTATCTCGCCTGCTACTACCGCGGCCGCGCCCTCTGCCTCGCCCGGGGCCTCGACACCCGGCATCTGGCCCTCGAATATTTCGCCAAGCGCGGCTCCGCCTCGCGCGGGCGCATGATGCCGTCGCATTTCTCGTCGCGGGCACTGAACATCCTCAGCGTGCCCACGCCGCTCGGCACCCAGCTCCTACCGGCCTGCGGCATCGCCTGGAGCCTGCAACTCGATCGGAGCGAGGGCGTGGTCA
>CAISJA010000204.1 GCA_903885525.1 uncultured Opitutaceae bacterium | reverse complement strand
GAGAGGTCGATGGCGAGCATGAGATCGTAGCCCTGCTGTTTGACCTCGCGCCTGTCCTCCACGGCTTGCGGACGGGCGAGGGCGACGATGAGCAGCACCAGGCCGGTGCCGGCGAGGGAGGCGGGCCAGCGGGAGGCGGGAATGAGCGAAGGCTTGTGCCAGGCGGCGGCGAAGGGAACGACCAGGACCGGGGCACCGCGGCGGCCGCGCACCCATACGAGCGCGGGCAGCAGCAAGAGGGCGAGCAGCCAGAGCGGATCGTGAAACTGGTGGCTGGTGAGCGGCATCAGGCGGCAAAGATTCCAGCAGCCCACCGGCCCGGCCCCATCTCCATCCCCAGTCCCATCGGGGACGCCTCCCGTCCGCACGCCCAATCCCACCAACCCCAGCCGACTTTGTCATATATTGTATGACAAGTTTCCGGAGGAGGGGGGCGGTCCCCGTGTTGCCGGGGTGTCCGGGAGTCGCCGGGCTGGAGGGAGAAAACGGGTGCGACGGGGGTGGCGGGGGAGCCGGTGGTCGGGCGAGGGGCGAGGGGGGAGGAGCAAGGGGTAAGCGCCAAGGACCAAGTGGCAGGTGCCAGGGAGCAAGGGACGAGGGGCGAGGGGCAAGGAAGAAGGGGCAAGCGGCTAGGAGATGGGTTGGGGGATGGCATGGGTGAGATTGTTGCTTGGTCCTTGAAAAGTGATAATTCCCGGAGGTTTCAGCGGCGGGGGCCGGCGGCCATGCGGGCCTGGAAGAAGCGGACGAGGGAGGTGAGCCGCTCTTCATCCGTGCGGACGGCGAGCCGGCTGAGCGAATCGGGGAAAAGGCCCTGGAAGGCCGCCTCGCGCCGGGCGACCCACCCGGCGTGGGCGGCGCGCTGGGCCGAGGAGGCGGGGTTGAGGTTGACGAGGCGGCCGGCGGTGGGGTCGTAGGCGGTGAGCACGCGCGCATCCGGGAGGGCGCGCTCCCAGGGGTCGTCGATGCGGAAACCCATGGTCTGGTAGCGGCGGGTGAGGACGCTCCAGCCCTCGGGGGCGGCGCGGGGCGGGAAGTCGCCGAGCCAGATCATGATGCTGTGCCGCGGAGCGGCGTGGGCGAGCATCCGCCAGGGGATGGAAGGATTTTCGATGTTTGAATTCGGATTTTCGATTGCCGGGACGGAAGCAGTCGGATTTGGGGATGTCCCAGTCGTGCCGGGGGTGCGGTGGGGCAAAGAGGAAAATCCTCCATCCAGGGCCGGCGCCGGTTTGCCGAGGAGGGTGGCGGCGGCCTGCATGATCTGGCCCCGGCCGCGGACGGGTTCCTTGAGGGTGTAGCCTTCGGGCGAGGCGTGGAGGTAGCCGACGCGGTCGCGGTTGACGGCGCCGAGCAGCATGACCAGGCCGGCGAGTTCGAGGAGGGCCTCGCGCTTGGTCTGGGTGCCGGAGCCGAACTGCAGGCTGATGCTGTCGTCGAACACCAGCAGGAGGGTGACTTCGCGCTCCTCGACAAATTTTTTCCGGTACGGCTCGCCGAGGCGGGCGGTGACGTTCCAATCGATGTCGCGGATATCGTCGCCGTAGGTGTAACGGACGACCTGGTCGAACTCCATGCCGCGCCCGCGGAAGGCGGAGCGGTATTCGCCGCTGAGCACGTTTTCCACCGCATGGCGCACGCGCCACTCCAGCCGGCGGAGGACCGCGAGCTGCGAGGTGACGAGGGAGGCATGGGCCGGGAGGGGGGCGGGCATCTGAGAAAGTTAGAAAGGCGGAAGAGCGGAAGAAGGAAAAGACCTGGTAGACCTGAAGGCGGAAGGGGGGGGAGCGCGGCCGTCGATTCCGAATGAAAATGCAAAGAATTGCAGTGGATGAGCTGGCCGTAGTCTTACTGAGATGAAGAGGGCCTTGTTTCAGCCTTTCAGTCCTTCGGTCCTTCAGTCATTTCCCCGGGGCACGGCGGTCTTGGTGAGGACCTGGACGAGGATCTTATCGGAGGTGAGCTCTTCGGCCTCGGCCTCGTAGGTGAGGCCGACGCGATGGCGGAGGGCATCGTGGAAGATTTCCTGCACGAGGGCGGGGGAGAGGTAGTCGGAGCCCCGGAGCCAGGCGAGGGCGCGGCCGGCCTGGAAAAGGGCGAGCGAGGCGCGGGGGGAGGCGCCGAAGTTGAGGAGGCGCTTTGGGCCGCCGGGCCCCGCCCCCTCGACGGCGGCGGCGAGGGAGCGCGTGCCGCGGACGAGGGCGAGGATGTAGGCCTGCACGCCGGGGGAGACGTGGATGGCGTCGACCTGGGCGCGGAGCTCGAGCAATTCGCTGCCGCTGGAAACGGGCTGGAGTTCCGGCACCCGGGTGACCTGCCCCCACATTTCCATCATTCGCGCCTCCTCGGCGGCGGACGGGTAGTCGACGAGCAGCTTGAAGAGGAACCGGTCGGTCTGCGCCTCCGGCAGCGGATAGGTGCCTTCCTGCTCGATCGG
>CAISJA010000203.1 GCA_903885525.1 uncultured Opitutaceae bacterium | reverse complement strand
GTGGAGCCGGCGCGGGCGGCGTCGGCCGGAGTCATGGTGCGTTTCTGGTCGTCGCGTCCCGCCTCGCCGGCCAGGCGAATGCCGGGGGTCACGAGCTGCAGGGTGGCGGGGAGCTGGGCGCGCAGCAGCGCGACTTCGAGGGGGGAGCAGACCAGACCGCGCAGGCCGGCGTCCACGGCGAGCCGGCCGAGGCGGGCCACCTGCCCGGCGGGGTCGGCGGACACGCCGAGGGCGTGCAGGCCGGCGGCGTCGGTGGAGGTCAGCACGGTGACGCCGAGCAGAAGCAACTCCGGGTTGGTGTTCTGCTGGGCGGCGAGGGCGGCCCGCATCATCTCGGCGCCGCCGGAAGTGTGCAGCGTGAGCATTTTGATCGGCAGCGGGCCGAGGGACTCCACGGCCTTCGCCACGGTATGGGGAATATCGTGCAGCTTCAGGTCGAGGAAGATGTCGAAGCCCAGGGCGGCGACTTCGCGCACGTAGTCGGGGCCGTAGGCGGTGAAAAGCTGGAGGCCGATTTTCACCCAACGGACCTGGCCGCGCAGATGGCGGAGGAGGGGGGCGGCGGCGTCGCGGGTCGGAAGATCGAGGGCCAGGATCAGTTCACAAGGCATTGGACACCTACCAATGGACGCGATTGGGCCGGAATTGAAGGAAAAAGCGCCGGCGCGACCCGTCCGGCCGAATAGTGTTTATTCGCAGGTCCGGGCGCTTTTACCCTCCGGCCGTGAGCCTGCCCACGTCAGTCACGGTCTTCAGCCCCGCCAAGATCAACCTCTTCCTCGCCGTGACAGGACGGCGCGGCGACGGGTTTCATGAGCTCGTTTCGGTGACGGCCCCGTTGGCGTTTGGGGATGGGTTGACCGCGGAGCGGGTCGAGGCGGGGGCGGGCGAGGCGCAGTTCACTCTGGCATGTGATGCGCCCGGTGTGCCGCTGGACGGTTCCAACCTGATCCTGCGGGCGGCGCAGGCCCATGCGGCTGCGACGGGCTGGACCGGGCGGGTGCATTTTAAGCTGGCGAAGCGCATCCCGATGGGGGCGGGTCTCGGCGGGGGCAGCAGCAATGCCGTGGCTGCCTTGCGCGCTCTCGAACAGCTCACCGGCGGCCAGGCGGGGGCGGCGAAGCTGGCGGAGCTGGCGGCCGGGCTCGGGTCGGACTGCGCGATGTTCCTGCCCGGGGTGCCCGTGGTGATGCGCGGGCGCGGCGAGCGCGTGGAGGCCTTGCCGGCCGCGGCGGCGGCCCGGCTGCGCGGCCAGCGGGTGCTGCTGTTCAAACCCGGTTTCGGGGTGAGCACGCCCTGGGCCTATGGGCGGATGGTGGCGCGGGCCGGGGACTATCTCCCGGTGCCGGAGGCGGAGGCCAGGCTGGCGGCGTGGATCGCGCGGCCGGCGGGGGTCGCGGATTTGCTCTTCAACAACATGGAGCCGGCGGTGTTTGCCAAGCACCTCGCGTTGCCGGCGCTGCTGCGGCGGCTGCGGGCGGATTTCGGGGTGGCGGCCGGCATGAGCGGGAGCGGCAGCGCCTGCTTCGCCTTGCTCGGCGAGGGGCAGGACGCGGCGCCGTTGCTCGCGGCGGTGTGCGCGGCTTGGGGGACGCCCGCCTTCGGGCTGGAGACCCGCTGCGCCTGAGCGGGCGGGGGCGGGATGGCTGCGGCCCGGAGGCCCGGCCGCGGCGGTTCGCATCGGGGCAAACGAGTTGAGCATTGACCGCCCGGCCCGCCCCCCCGTTAATCCCGCCACCAAACACCGATGGAAAACTGCGGCAAAACCGAGATCGTCGTCCAGGGCATTGCCGCCTCGCGCGGGATCGCCTACGGCCAGGTTTTCGTCTACCTGCAGAGCGAGTTGGAGATTCCGCGCTACACCGTGGAGCCGGCCAAGCGTCTCGGGGAAATCGCGCGGTTCGAGCAGGCGCTCGTCGCCACCCGGCAGCAGATCGCCAAGATCCAGCAACAGGTGAAGGCCAACCTCAGCGAGGAGGAGGCGCTGATCTTCGACGCCCACCAGATGGTGCTCGAAGACCAGGCGCTGATCGGCGAGACCATCCGCGACTTCGAGAGCACGGGCAACAACATCGAGTACTGCTTCAACGCCGTGGCGCAACGCTACATCGCCGCCTTCGCCGAGATCGACGACGAATACCTCCGCGAGCGCGCCGCCGACATCAAGGACGTGACCCACCGCGTGCTCCATGTCCTGCTCGGCCAGACCGCCCTCAACCTCGGCGAGCTTATCGAAAAACGCGTGATCGTGGCACGGGACATTTCCCCCTCCGACACCGCCGGCATCAACCGCAGCGCCGCCCTGGGCCTCGTGACCGACAACGGCAGCCGCACCAGCCACGCCGTGATCGTGGCCCGCTCGATGAAGATTCCCGCCGTCGTCGGCGTGCGCGACCTCACCAGCCGCGTCCAGGACGGCGACTGGCTGATGGTCGACGGCTACGAGGGTGCCGTCATCATCAACCCCTCGCAGGCCACCCTGTTCCGCTACGGCCGGATCCAGCAGGAAAAAAAGACGTTCGAGTCCCGCCTGCTCTCCGCCATCGACCAGCCCGCCGAGACGCTCGACGGCGTCCGGGTGACGCTGCGGGCCAACATCGAGAAGCCCGAGGAGGTGGCCGCGGTGAAACAATACCGCGGCGAGGGCGTCGGCCTCTACCGCACCGAGTTTCTCTTCCTTCATTCCGCCACCCTCCCCACGGAGGAGCAGCAGTACGCCGCCTACCGGAGCATCGTCGAGGGCCTCGCCCCTGCGACGGTCACGATCCGCACGCTCGATATCGGCGGCGACAAGCCCCTGCCCGGCCATCCCCAGCTCATCGGGCCCGAGGCCAATCCCTTTCTCGGTTTCCGCGCCATCCGCGTCTGCCTCGAGCATCCCGAGCTGTTCAAGACCCAGCTCCGCGCCATCCTCCGCGCCAGCGCCCACGGGAAGGTCGACCTGATGTATCCCATGATCAGTGGGGCCGAGGAAATCGACCGCGCCAACGCCCTGCTCGCGGAAGCCAAGGCCGAGCTCACGGCCCGCGGGTTGCCGTTCGACTCCGCCCTGCGTACCGGCACGATGATCGAGATCCCCAGCGCCGCCCTCACGGCCGACGTCCTCGCGGAGAAATGCGACTTCTTCAGCATCGGCACCAACGACCTCATCCAGTACCTGCTCGCCATCGACCGCGGCAACAACCGCATCGCCCACCTCTACGATCCCACCCATCCCGCCGTGCTCCGCGTCCTCCGCCAGGTGGTGCTGGCCGCCCAGGCCCGGCGGGTGAAGGTCAGCGTCTGCGGCGAGATGGCCGGCGACCCGGTCTACGCCCCGCTGCTCCTCGGCCTCGGGGTGGACGAGCTCAGCATGACCCCCGCGCTGCTGCCCGCGGTGAAGTACCTCGTCCGCAACACCAAGTTCTCCGACGCCCGGAAGCTGGCTGAGGCCGCCCTCGCCGAGACCGATCCGCGCAAGACCTACGCCCTCGTCGAGGCCTTTTACCGCGAACGCGTGCAGGAGGAATAAATCCGCCGGGGGCGGACGGTGTGCGGGGGTGCGCCCGACGTGGCGTTGGACCGACCGCCTGCGGCGGCCTTATTCGCGCATTTCATGCCACGCTGAACCCGCCTTGCTGAATCGCGGCCGGACCAGCCCCGGGATTGCCATCGGCGGCGGTCGGGTGCAGAAGCGGAGCACAACCCCATGAGCGCGATCCCAGCCAAAGGCACCATCGGCATCCTCACCGGCGGCGGCGACGTCCCCGGACTCAATCCCGCCATCCGTGCGGTCACCATCCGCGCCCTGCGCGAAGGCTACCGGGTCATCGGCCTCCGCAAGGGCTGGAACGGCCTGGTCTCGCTGGTGCGCGACCGGGACCACGACAACAGCGAAAACTTCCTCCACCTCACCGAGGAGATCGTCAACCGCGCCGGGCGCACCGGCGGCACCTTCCTGCACAGCTCCCGCACCCGGCCGAGCCATGTGCCGAAGGGCAGCGTGCCCGAGCCCCTGCGCGAGACCTACAACCAGGAGACGAACGACCTGACCCCCGAGGTGCTGAAAAATCTGGAGTGGCTCGGCATCGACCACCTCATCCCGATCGGCGGCGACGACACCCTCAGCTACGGCGTGCACCTCTTCCGGCAGGGGGTCAAGGTGGTCGCGATCCCGAAGACGATGGACAACGACGTCCCCGGCACAGACTACTGCATCGGATTCAGCACCTGCGTTTCGCGCACGATCAGCCTTATCAACACCCTGCGCACCTCCGCCGGCTCGCACGAGCGTTTCCTCGTGGTGGAGGTCTTCGGCCGCTATGCCGGGTTCACCGCCATGCTGCCCACCATGGCCGGCGCGGCCAACCGCTGCGTGATCCCGGAGTGGAAGTTCAACATCGACCGGCTCACCGAGCTCCTCGTGGCCGACCGCGTCCACAACCCCAGCAAGTACTCCATCGTGCTCGTGTCGGAAGGCGCCTCCTTCGAGGGCGAGGAGATGGTGTACGAGAGCGCGGAGAAGGACATGTTCGGCCACGCCAAGCTGGGCGGCATCGGCGACATGGTGGCCTCGAAGCTCAAGGAACTCTCGCCGAAGTACAATCGCGGCAAAAAAATCGACGTCATCAACCAGCGCCTCGGCTACCTCGTGCGCGGCGGGGACCCCGACGCCATCGACTCCATCGTGCCGATGGCCTACGGCAACCTGGCCCTCGACCTCATCATGCAGGGCATCCACGGCCGGCTCGTCGTGCTGAAGAACGGCCGCTACGACAACCTCCCGATCGAGGTGGTGACCTCGACCAAAAAGGTCGTGGACGTGGCGAAGTTCTACCACACCGACCGCCTCCGCCCGCAATACAGCAGCTTCGAGATGAAGCCGCAGTTCATCATGACGAGCGAGTAGGCCGCGGGGAGGGGACCTTCCGGGGCGGCGCGCGGCCTCCCGCCGCCGCCAGACTGGGGCGCGCCGGCCGGACGCGCTTAAAACCCGTCCGGGGTCCGGCCACGCTTCACCACAGCACGGGCACGCCCCGCCAGCGGGTGATCTCCTTGTCGTTCGTGACGAGGGTCAACTTGTGCTCCAGGGCGGTCGCGCAGATCAGGCGATCGGCCGGGTCCTGGTGCGCCCAGTCGAGGGTGAGGGTGCGCCAGG
>CAISJA010000202.1 GCA_903885525.1 uncultured Opitutaceae bacterium | reverse complement strand
GCCCGGAACTTGCCGCCCGCCGCTCCGGCCGCGGTGGTTGCTGTCGTCTGAGGTCATCCCGGGAGCCTACCCGATCCCGCCGCCGCTGTCGTCACGTCAGAGTTGTACGCTTACGATTCGCCTGGTCGGGGCAGTTTCGGGGTGATTTTGGCGTGGAAGCGGTTAGCTTGCCGGGTGTGAAATACGGTCTTGGGCATATTCTCCTTCTCGTGGTTCTTGGGCTTGGCGGCTGCGCGCGGAAGGATGCCGGGGCGGACCCGCAGGCGGTGGAGGATGCGGCGGAACGCCAGGAACTCTTTGGCGATCGCGCGGCGGTGCCGGGCATCACGTGGCGGTCAAGCGGGCTCGGCATCCGGGTGCTCCAGCCGGGGGCGGGGGCGGCCATCACCCTGCACGACCGGGTGCGCCTGCACTACACCGGCCGCTTGAAGGACGGCGCCGTGTTCGACAGCTCGCGCACAACAGGAAAGCCGGCGGACTTCGTCGTGCAATATCTCGTGCCCGGCATGGCGGCCGCACTCGTGTCGCTCCGCTCCGGGGCGCAGGCCGAGCTCTTCATTCCGCCCGAGCTCGGTTACGGCAACATCCGCCGCGGCAACATCCCGGCCAATGCCGGGCTTGTTTTCGAGGTGGAGATACTCGCCGTGAATCCGTGAGGAGTCGCCGGAGTGCGCCGGCGGCGGCGGAAAAGGAGGCGGTCAGCGCTTCCGGTTGCGGGCGCAGCGGATGATCCGGTCCGGAGCGGGGGCACCCCAGATCGGGTCGTGGGCGAAGCTCGCATCCAGCGCGGCGTTCAGGGCCGCGGTCACCGTGTCGTAGTGCGCGGGAGCCTGCAACAGGGCGGCATTGGCGCCGGCGAGCAGCTGGGCGTCGTCCCCCTGGTTGACGATGGGCTGTCCGGCGAGCAGCAACGCGGTGATGCGGTTGGCGGCGGCCTCGTCGAGATCGTCCCAGGTTTCGATCGCCTGGATGGACTGTCCGGCCAGAGCCTGAAATTTGGCGGTGGCGAGGAATGCGCCCACCTGCCGCGCCGCGGCCTGGGCCGCGGCGAGCGGCACGGCGGTGTGCTGCAGCGGGATGGCGGTGTGCTGGTCCACGGGCAGGATTCCGCTCAGGGTGATTTGGGTGGCGCCGCGTGCGCTGGCGACCGCGGCCGCGCGCAAGCCGGCGATGTACTGCTGCTTCGTGGCGTCGGCGAGGCCGGTGAGGACGCCGATGGCGCCGATGGCGAGATCGAGGCGGAGCAGGTCGGTGGGATGCTCGTCGATCACGTTGTCGCCATGCTCCGGATCGCGCGGGCCGCTGGTGGTGCGCAGGCACGGAAACTGGCCGGGCGTGCCGACCATGGCGGAAAAGAAGGCCGTCAGGTTGAGGCCGAACTGCGGGCCGACATTGAGCAGTCCGTAGATATCGGCGACGGCCTCGTCCATCCAGAAGGCCCAGAGCAGGCCCTGCAGCTGGCTGGGCGTGATCTGGCCGGAAGTGGTGGCCGCACCGAACAGCGCCTTCACTCCCGCCTGCAGTTCGTCGATCAGACCGGCATCGGCGTGGACGATATCGTGTCCACCGGTCTCGTGGGCGAGGCTGAGCCAGAGGATGGGGTGTTCCTGGTAGGTGGAGGGCAGGCTCACGACGCCGATGCTGGTGGCAATATCGGAGGCGATGTCGCTGGCCGGGATGGTGTAGGGTCCCTGGCTGCCGTCATTCTGAAAGAAGGCCAGTGGCGGGAGCTGCTCGCTCAGCGCAATGTTCAGCCGGTTGCGTTTGGTGTCGTCGAGGAATGAACGGTACAGGTTGGAGATGACGGCGAGGAAGCGTCCGAGCTGGGCCTGCACCTTGCTGCCGGGGGCGTGTTCATAGAGCGGGGCGACGAACGGTTCGACGGCGCCGCCGGTGCGCCGGAGGAGCGCGGGCACGGCGTCGAGCAGCGGCTGGACGTAGCCGGTGCGGTAGGCGAGGGGCAGGGCGGTGGCACCGGAGTTGGCGGCCTTGATGACTTCGGCGACGGTGGGCATCCGGTTGCCCCAAGGCGGGGCCGGCGGCGCTTTCCCGAACAGCTTGATCTGGGCGAGACGATCGCAGAGCTGGACCAGCTTGGCGAGGTCGAGGGTGGATGGGGCGGGCATGTGGTGTCCTCTGGTTGGTGGGTGCCGGAGCGTGAGGCGGGCACCGGGCTGCATTGGCGGGGCGCGCGTGGCACCGGCACGCAAGCAGGGTGGGGTGTCCGGGGCAAGTCTGCGCGGGCAGGGCCGTGACCGCAGCCCGCCGTGGAGCCCGCCCGGGATGCGGATCCGCCGTCTCGCCTTCGCCGCGGCGATTCGGGCGGCGGTTTTCGGATCAAGCCGCGCCGGTTTGATCCGATGGAGGAGAGATTGCCCATGAAACCCTCTGCTACTTCCTTGCCTGCTTGCTGCTGGTTCCGCTCGTCCAAGCCGAGACCCTGCGCCTGAGAATTCCCGAGTACCTGCCCTTCACGTCGGTGGCCGGCGGGGCTCCGCACGGCATCGGTGTGGATCGGGTGGTGCCTCTGCTGGCCTCCGTCGGGATCGAGTGCCAGCTCACCGGCGGGACTTTTGAACAGGCCCTGCAGGCGACCAAGCGCGGGGGAGGCCGGCGGATTTTTCCTCGTGACGAAGAACAAGGAACGCGATCAGGTGGCGGTCTTCTGCGCCCCGATCTTCTACAACAACTGGACCTGGTATTTTCTGGCCGATGCCAAGCTCGACCCGGCGGATCCGAATTTCCCCAATTCGGTGGTCGTGGGCGCCATCTTCGGCTCGGCTCCGGCCGGCTGGCTGGCGCAGCATGATTTTCACACGAAACTGCAGCCCGGGATCGATACGTTGCCGGCGATGCTGGCGGAGCACAAAGGCATCACCGCCATTCTCGCCACGGACCTCGTGGTGAACGAAGCGATCCGGAAGGCCGGAATCCCCATGGACAACCCGCCGCCACGGTCGGCTCCCTCGGCGGCAAGCCGGGGCGGGTTGGTTGTCCGGCCCTGGTGCCGGCACGCGGGAGGCGACCACCGACTGTTCCAGTCTATTCGTCCGCCCTCGCGTCCGGCCGGATTATTTTTTGGCCACGGTCGAGGCTGGTCCGAACATCCGGACATCGTCGAGCCGGTCCTTGATTTCGTCGAAGCAGAGACCATCCTTCCCGGGCATCAGGGTTTGTGGCGGGCGGCCCGGCCTATGGGCTGAGATCGAGGCGACCGTCACCCACGGCGTGCGCCTGGAGGAAGAGGGCGTCCTGACCGACATGGATGCCCGACAGCCGCAGTTCCTTGAAGCTGGCGCTGAATGTCACTCCCGGTGCGACCGCGACCTGGCTGACCCCGGCCCGCAACCGCGCGAACAGGGGATCGACCTGGGCATGGAAATCAAAGTCCAGGTGCTTCTGTATGGCCGACACAAACACGCCATGCAGGAGCCAGTCTGCCTTCTGGGCCAGGTACTGCTCGGTCTCCGGGACGAAGTCGAAATCATCGATGAAGAGCCGACGGGTGTCGTTGTCGTAGCGCGGGGTGCCGAGCAAGTACACCGTGCCCGAAACGCCCGGCAGCAGGAAGAATCCTGATTTCAGCCTGAAGCGGACCGTGACCAGCAGGCGTTTGCCTTGCGCCCCGAACTCAACGCCCCGGATGGAAATGGTCCGCCCGCCTGGCAGGGTGATGGGTTTGTCCGCGAGGCGTGCTTCGAGCTGGCGCTTCATTTCCGCATAGTCGGCCCGGGCCGACACGAGGATGTCGAGGCCGGGGTTCCCCGGGAGGACGGTGTTTTCCGGCAAGGGCAGCGGGGTCGGGACTGAGCCGGCGTCCGGCCCCAGCGAGGCGATCAGCCGGCCCGAGAACATGGTCTTGATCACGACGTCGTCGCCCTGTCCCTCGATGCCGCCGAAACCGGCGGCGAGCGGCACAATCCGCAGATACGCCTTCGGGTTGTCCGAAAGCTGGAGCGGCTGGCCGAGTGCGGCCCAGCCCTTGGCGGCCATGGCGCGCAGCGGCACGCCGGCCACCGCCTGGTCGATCTTGGCACCGGCGCTGGCCAGGAGCGGGGCCACCTTGGGCTGCACCTTGTCGGCTATGCTTACCTTGATGTGGCCGAAGGGCGGATTCAGATCGATCCAGGGATTCTGCGTCCAGTTCAAGCTGGTGGAGGTGGCAGACTTGAGGGTCCAGTCCGGCAGTACGGTCAGGCTGGTCGTTCCGGTCAGGGCGGCACCGCCGCCGAATTCGAAATGATGGCTGACGCGCACGACCCGGCCCGTATCCCAGTCCAACCGTCCGCTGTTGACGGCAAGGCGGATGTGCCAGAGCAGGCTGTTGCCGGCGACCGAAAAGCCGACCGGTGCGGCCCGGTGGATCCCCAGTTGCAGATGCAGATTTCCAACGGGGGAGGCCAGCGGCATCCCGGAGACCCAGTAGATGCCCTTGGCCCCTGGCTGGGTGGCAAGGTGGGCGTCGAGGTAGGCGCGCAGTTCCGCCAGAGGCACGTGCACCGGCAGGATGAGGGTGGAGACGGCCGGGGGAGGCGCAGGCTCCGCCGGCACCGCGGCGGGCTTGTGCGGCTTGATGCAGCTGCTCAGGCACAGGGGGAGGAGAAAAAGGAACAGGCGGGGACGGTTCATGGTGGGAGGCGCTCGGGCCGCCGCACGCTGGAGCAGCCGGTGACAGGAGCGAGAAGAAAGCTGATGCCCTGGCGGACGAGGATGCCCGTCGGGGCGGCTTTGGGGGCCAAGGCGCAGGCCGCTGCGCCGGCGGCTGCGCGGGGCTCGGGGCAAAATAAGGGTTGCGTGGGCGGAGGGCGGCTTTTTAACGAGGAGCTTTTATGCCCATGCAATCCCACGGACCGAAGAGGATCTATACTCCTCAGTCCCTCGAATTCTGGTTCGGCCG
>CAISJA010000201.1 GCA_903885525.1 uncultured Opitutaceae bacterium | reverse complement strand
TCGCCAAAAAACTCCGCGCCGCCAAACCAAACATCGGCCTCACCACGGACATCATCGTGGGTTTCCCCGGTGAGACGGAGGAGGATTTTGCAGAAACTCTGTCACTCTGCCGCTCGGCGATGTCGAAGAGCTTCTGGTCTCCCGCCTCGGTGGCGAGTTGGCGGGCAATTTCCTTGATGATGGTGTGGCGCGGGTCGGAGATGGTGTAGACCGGGTGGCCGAAACCGATGACGATCTCCTTGTTCGCGATGCGGACGCGGAGGTCTGCCTCGGCCGCTTCGGGCGTGGCGTAGCGAAGCTGGATGGCGAGGGCGACTTCGTTGGCACCGCCGTGCTTCGGCCCACGGAGGGCGCCGATGGCACCGGTAATACAAGAATGAAGGTCGGAGCCGGTGCCGGCGATGACGCGGCCGGTGAAGGTGGAGGCGTTAAACTCATGCTCGGCGTAGAGGATGAGCGAGCGGTCCAGGGCGCAGACGTGCGAGGCGGAAGGTGCCCGCTGGTGGAGCAGATGGAGAAAGTGGGCGGCGATGGTGTCGTCATCGGTCTCGACCTCGATGCGCTGGCCGGTGGAGGAGAAGTGGTGCCAGTAAAGCAGCATGGAGGGAAAGGCGGCGAGGAGCCGGTCGGCGGTGGCGCGGGCCCCGGCGGTAGCATCGCCGTTCGGGGCGGACAAGGGCTCGGGCTCCAGGTTGCCGAGCATGGAACAGCCGGTGCGGAGGACGTCCATCGGGTGGGCGGTGGCCGGGATCTGCTCCAGGACGAGGCGGAGCGCGGCCGGCAGGACACGCAGGACGCGCAGTTTCCGGCGGTAGGCGGCGAGTTCGCCCGCGGTCGGCAGGGTCTCGTGGATGAGCAGGTGGGCGATTTCCTCGTAGGTCGCCAGGTGGGCGAGCTCGTGGATGTCGTAGCCGCGGTAATGCAGGTCGTTGCCGGAGCGGCCGACGGTGCAGATCGCGGTGTTGCCGGCGACGACACCGGACAGGGCGACAGACTTTTTTGCCTTCGGGGCGGGAGCGGGGTCAAGGGCGGCCATGGCGGGGGAATGGGATGGGGAGTTCACTTTGGCGGGGTGTAGCCGAGGGTTTCGTAGAGATCGGAGCGAATCTGCATGCGGCCGAGCACGGAGTGTTGCGTGCCCTCCCGGCGAATCGCGGCATAGACCTCGAGCGAGGCGGCGGCCGCGGCGCGGCTGGCACTGAGCGGGTACAGGACCATGGCGATGCCGCTGGTGCGCATCTCCTCCACCGTGAAGTAGGGCGTCTTGCCGAATTCGGTGAGATTGGCGAGGACGGGAACCTTGAGGGCGGCGGCGAAGGCCTGGTAGTCGGCGAGGGTGGGCAGGGCTTCGGCGAAGATCATGTCCGCCCCGGCGGCCACATAGGCCTCGGCGCGGGCAATGGCGGCGGCCACGCCCTCGTTCGCGGCGGCGTCGGTCCGGGCCATCACGACGAAATCCGCGTCCGGCTTGCCGCGCACCGCGGCCTGGACCCGGGCCACCATTTCCGCGGTGGACACGAGGTGCTTGCCCGGGAGGTGGCCGCAGACCTTGGCCGGAACCTGGTCTTCGATGTGCACGGCGGCGACCCCGACGCGGCCCATTTCGCTGACGGCGAGGGCCGGATCATCCCAGCCGGTGTCGATGTCGACCAGGAGCGGCAGACCGAGGCGTGTCGTGAGGCGCCGGGCGTCGATCAGGACGTCGGCCAACCCGGTCTGTCCGGTGTCGGGGATGCCGCAGGAGTGGTTGGCGACCCCGGCACCGGAGAGGTAGAGGGCGCCGAAGCCGGTCCGCTGGGCGAGCAGGCCGGCATAGGCGTTGATGGCGCCGGCAATCTGCAGGGGCTGCTCGGCGGCCAGGGCGGCGCGAAAACGGGAACCGGGGGAGGACATGGGAGGAGAAACTTGGTTGTCGCGGAGGATGACGCGGGACGGGCGGAAGGCGGTATAGTCGTCGGAGTCAGTGGAGGGCTGTTGCCCGGCTCAGACGTCGCGGGCGGCGCCGGCGGGGGTGGTGGCGGTCTGGCCGAAGGCGACCTCCTTGCGGATTTCGTCGAGGGCGGAGGCATCCTCCATGGTGCTGAGGTCGCCGGTGGCGCGGCCCTCGGCGATGGCGAGGATGGCGCGGCGCACGATCTTGCCCGAACGGGTCTTGGGGAGCATGGGCACGATGCCGATGAAGGCGGGGCGGGCGAGCGTGCCGACGATGCGCACCACGGTGTCCTCGACCTCCTGCTTCACCCGGGCTTGGGCTTCGGGAGTGGCGTATTTTTCGGGCTGTTTCAGCACCACGAAGCACTCGACCACCTGGCCCTTGAGCTCGTCGGCCTTCCCGACGGTGGCGCACTCGGCGATGGCCGGATGCGAAGAGATGGCCTCCTCGATCTCGCGTGTGCCCAGACGGTGGCCGGCGACATTGATCACGTCGTCCGAGCGGCCGAGGATGAAGTAATAGCCTTCGGCATCCTGCACGGCGTAGTCGAAGGTGGAGTAGAGCGCCTTGCCGGAAAACTGCCCGCAGTAGTGCCGGGCGAAGAGGTCGTCGTTGCGCCAGACGGTGCTCATGCAGCCGGGCGGCAACGGCAGGCTGACGGCCAGCACGCCCTTTTCGCCGCGCGCAACCGGTTCGCCGGTGTCCTGGTCGACAATCTGGGCGCGGTAGCCGTAGGCGGGGAAGCCCGGGGAACCGGACCGGACCTGCACCGGGCCGGCCCCGGCCATCAGGGTGAGCAGCGGCCAGCCGGTCTCGGTCTGCCAGTAGTTGTCGATGATGCTCACATGCCCGAGGGCGTCGCGGATCCAGTTGGAGGTCGGCTCGTCGAGCGGTTCGCCGGCGAGAAAGAGGGAGCGCAGCCTGCTGAGGTCATGCCGTTGGATCAGGGCGGGGTCCTGCTTTTTCAGGACCCGGATGGCCGTGGGGGAGGAGAACATCACGGTGGCGCCGGTCTCGGAGGCGATCTTCCACCAGATGGCGCCATCGGGCCGGATCGGCAGGCCCTCGTAAACGACGGTGGTCATGCCCTGGATGAGCGGACCGTAGACCGTGTAGGAATGGCCGACCACCCAGCCGACATCGGCGGTGGAGAAATAAGTTTCCCCCGGACGGCCGTCGTAGATGTGCTGGAGCGAGGCGGCGAGGGCCACGGCATAGCCGCCGGTATCGCGCTGGATGCCCTTCGGCTTGGCGGTGGTGCCGCTGGTGTAGAGCAGGTAGCTGGGCTCGCTTGACTCCACCCAGGTGCAGGGCACGGACTCGCCGGCATGCGGGGCCGAGGCGGCCGCGTAATCCAGGTCGCGCGGCGCGGTCAGCTTCATGTCCTGGTCGAGCTGCCGGTTCACCACCAGGACGTGCTCGACCTGGGTGGTGGCGAGGGCGAGGGCCTCGTCGACGAGGCGCTTGAGCGGGATCAGCTTGCCGCCGCGAAGGCTGCCGTCGCAGGTGATGACGACCTTGGCACCGGCATCGTCGATGCGGCTGGCCAGGCTCGGGGGCGCGAAGCCGGCGAAAACGGCGGAATGGATCACGCCCAGCCGGGCGCAGGCAAGCATGGCGATGGCCGCCTCGGGCACCATGGGGAGGTAGAGGATGGCACGGTCGCCCCGCCGGAGGCCAAGGCCGCGCAGGGTGGCCGCCATGAGCACGACCGCCTGATGCAGCTCGGCGTAGGTAAGGATACGGGTCTCACCCGTCTCGGTGGAGATGAAGTTGATGGCCGGCTGCGCGGCGCGCGCGGCGAGGTGGCGGTCGACGGCATTGTGGCAGAGGTTGAGCCTGCCGCCGACAAACCAGCGGGCAAAGGGCGCGCGGGAGAAATCACAGACCTGGGTGAACGGTTCGGCCCAGTCGATGGCGCGGGCCTGTTCGGCCCAGAAGGCGTTGGGTTGCTGGACGGAGGCGTGGAACAATTCAGCGGAGGTCATGGGGGGAAGCAAGGGCCGGAGGGGCTGGTACGCTGCCAGCATCCGCCGGGTTCTCTGCGGTTGGGACTGGCGGGGGTCGGGGCGGACGGAGCGACTACGAGCGGAAAAGCGGACAGGACAAGGGGGAAAGGCGGGGCAGCCGAGGGAAGCGCCAGCATGCCAGAAAATCGGAAATAAGGGAATGATTTAGATTCAGTCCCGTCCCACAGGGAGTGGATATGACGATGCAACTGCTTGCATAGGAATGCGAGCAAGGTGTCGGCGGGGCGCCGGCGTAATTGATGATTTTAGTGCGAAAGCTGGTTTTGCTCGGGAAGAATCACGCGTGCT
>CAISJA010000200.1 GCA_903885525.1 uncultured Opitutaceae bacterium | reverse complement strand
GTCCCGATCCTCGTCTTCAATCTCGAGGATCCGCATGCCATCCGCAAATCCATCTCCGGCGACCATGTCGGCACCCTGGTGAAAAATTAACGCCACCCCGGCTCTGCCTGGCAGCGCGGAGGCGGATCAACCCCATCCCTTCGGGCCACCCTCCCGCACTCCCGCCCCGTTTCGCTTTCAGACCGCCACCCTCCCCTCCTTCCCCATGAGTTCCCAAATACTTAACGACGCCGCGGCCCGCATGAAAAAGGCCGTCGAGCACACGCTCCACGAGTTCGCCACCATCCACACCGGCAAGGCCTCCCCGGCCATGGTCGAGTCGGTCATGGTCGAGGCTTACGGCTCCATGATGCCCCTCAAGGGGTGCGCCGCCATCACCACTCCCGACCCGCGCCTCATCCAGATCCAACCCTGGGACAAGGGGCTGACCCGCGCCATCGAAAAAGCCCTTCAGATCGCCAACATCGGCGTCAACCCGGTGGTTGACGGCAATCTGATCCGCATGCCGTTCCCTGAACTCTCGCGCGAGCGCCGCGCCGAATTTGTCAAGACCTCCCACCGCCTCGCCGAGGAAGGCCGCGTCGCCATCCGCCATATCCGCCGCGACGCCATGGAAGCCGGCAAAAAACTCAAGAAGGAGGGCAAGCTCTCCGAGGACGACGAGAAGCGCCTCGAGAAGGACGTGCAGGCCGCCACCGACCGGGCCATCAAGGACGTCGACACTTCCCTTGCCCACAAGGAAAAGGAATTGCTGACCGTTTGAGCCGGCATCCGCCGCGTGGCAGGTGCGCCTGCGCGTCGCCGAGCAGGCGGGGTACGCCCGACGGCACCGCCGCCAGCCTCTGGAGTCGTGCGTGGACCGCAGCGCTCTGGCCGGCAATTCTGCCGGCATCAGGGCCCTCATGCTGGAGGCCGGGTGCTGCGACTGCGCATAAATTGTCTCAAGCGCAGCCGATCCCAGCCGATAGTGGAAGCACTCCCCCACTATGCTCATGAAAACCCGTGCCTCTTGGCCAGCCATCGCGGGCTTGCTGTTGCTTGCCGCCCTCCCCTCCGCCGCTTCCGCCGCCGACATCGTGATCGGCCAGACTGCCGCCCTTACCGGCCCCACCCAGGCGCTCGGCATCGGAATGAAAACCGGTCTCGACGTCGCCCTCCAGGAAATCAATGCCGCCGGCGGTGTCGGTGGCCGCACCCTCCAGCTCATCAGCCGCGACGATGGCTATGAACCCAAACGCGCTGCGGAAAACGCCCATGCCCTCCTGGAGCAGGACAAGGCATTTCTCCTCATCGGCTGCGTCGGCACCCCGACCGCCGTCGAAATACTCCCCATCACCAACGCCGCCGGGGCACACTTCTTCGGTGCCTTCACCGGGGCCGGTGCCCTGCGCACCCCCTTCAACCCGCTGATCGTGAACATGCGCGCCTCCTACGGACAGGAAATTGAGCGCCTGGCCACCCTGCTGGTCGATGGCCGCGGCCTGAAAAAAATCGCCTGCTTCTACCAGGACGACGCCTATGGCCAGACTGGCCTCAAGGCCCTCCAACTCGCCCTAAAGCGGCGCGGTCTCGATCCCGCCGCCCTCGGCCTGTACACCCGGAACACCACCGAGGTCACCGGCGCGCTCAAGTCAATCGCCCCGACCAGACCCGAAGCCGTCGTCATGATCGGGACCTACGGTGCCTGCGCCGAATTTATCAAGCAGGCCCGGGCCGCCGGCCTGAAAGAAACTGTCTACTGCAACATTTCCTTCGTCGGCACCAAGGCCCTCGTCCAGGCGCTCGGCAGCGAGGCCGAGGGCGTCATCATCTCCCAGGTGGTCCCGCACCCGGTCGGCAGCACTGCGCCGGTGGTGGAATCCTACCGCGTCGCGCTGAAGAAATATGCCCCGGAGGCCAGCCCCGATTGGATCTCCCTCGAAGGTTACCTCGCCGGACACCTCCTCGCCGCGCTGGTGGAACGGGCCGGCCCGGATCTGACCCGTCCCACCTTTGCCGCCGCCCTGCAAAATCCGGCCCCGCTCGACCTCCAGGGCCTGACCGCCACCTTTGGTCCCAACCGCAACCAGGCCTTCGACCGCGTGTACCTGACCCAGGTCCGCGGCGGCAAGATCGTCTCGCTCGACTGAGCCGGTCCGCCGGCACAGCATTTCGGCGCACCCCCTCCGGGCGCGCCATTTTTCTGGCCGGGGATAGACAGCCCCGGGTTCCCGCCTGGCCCCTTCCACCGCGTGACGCTCGCCCTCACCCGCCACGTCACCCGCCTTTTGTCTTCCCCCGCTGCGCTCCTTGCTCCTAGCTCCGGGTTCCTCCATGGAATTCGATCTGCCCACCGACCACCCGCACCCGCTCCCGGGCGTCCCGCCGATCGATTTCCGCGCCCTCCTCAACGACGAACAATTCGCCGCCGTCACCGCCCCGCCCGGTCCGCTCCTCGTGCTCGCAGGCGCCGGCTCCGGCAAGACCCGCACCCTCACCTACCGGGTCGCCTACCTCCTCTCCCAAGGCATCCGGCCCCACGAAATCCTCCTCCTCACCTTCACCAACAAGGCCGCCAAGGAGATGCTCCACCGCGTACAGGACCTCACCGGCTTCGAGCCGGGCCGGTTCTGGGGCGGCACCTTCCACTCCCTCGGCAACCGCGCCCTCCGCATCTACGGCGAAGCCATCGGCCTGCCCCGCAACTTCACCATCCTCGACGCCGACGAATCGGAAACCCTCCTGAAGCAAAGTGTCGAAGGGGAGGACAAACTGTTCTTCAAGGACAAGACCAACCCCCGCCCCGGCCCGCTCTTCAACGTCCTCTCCCTCGCGCGCAACACCCAGCTTCCGCTCGCCGAGACGGTCACGAAAAATTTCCCGCAGTACGCGGAGATCAGCCATCGTTTTCC
>CAISJA010000199.1 GCA_903885525.1 uncultured Opitutaceae bacterium | reverse complement strand
TGACTTCCCGCAGCGCATGCGCGGGAAGGCTTTTCGTCATTGTGTTCCAGTTCATCCCATCCTCTCTTGGCACTCCGCGCGGCAATTAGCCAGAAAAATCGGTAAACCGTTGTCGCTTCCTGCAACAGGCTTTCAGCAGTAAGGAGCCCTGGGGTCGCCGCGATGCTGCGAATGTAGTGCTCGACATCGGCCTCGGTCAGATCGGTGCGCGCCGCCAGCACCACGAGGTGCGAGGCGTCGGTGATCTGGGCCTGGCCCCAGGAGTGCGCCTTCAGTTGTGCGCGCAGGGCGGGATCAAGGATCACGAGGAATTTCCACGGTTGCAGGCCGAAGGAGGAGGGCGAGAGCACGAGGGCCTGCTCGACGGCGGCCCAAGTGGCAGCGGGAATTTTTTTCTCCGCCGCAAATTTCTTCGTGGCGTAACGCCAGTGGAGCGCGGTCAGGAGCTTTTGCGGGTCAATGGTTTCCATAGAGATGAACCGCGGGTGATAAACCTGTTTCTAGGAAAAGGCAAACGCCTGGTCGTTCATGCGTTGACCGGAGCGTGGACCCGGCTAGGTAGAGCCCTCCCCCGGATGAACCGCGTCCACATCAAGACCTATGGCTGCCAGATGAACGAGCGCGACAGCGAGGCCGTGGCGGCCCTGCTGCGCGCCCGGGGTTACCGTCTCGTGGCGGATGAGAGCGCCTGCGACGTGCTGCTGCTCAACACCTGCAGCGTCCGCGACCTCGCCGAGCAAAAGGCCCTCGGCAAGGCGGCGAACCTCCTGCGGCGCAAGCAGCACAACCCGCGTTTCGTCCTCGGCATCCTCGGCTGCATGGCGCAGAACCGCGGCGCGGCGCTGCTGGATGCGCTGCCGGACATCGACCTGATCGTGGGCACGCAAAAATTCCACCAGGTGCCGGACTATCTCGACAACCTGCGCGCCGCCCGGGAGGCCGGCGTCCCCCTCGGCAGCACCATCGTCGACATCGCGGAGGAGGCCGGTTCGCAGAACACCCTCTCGGCGCATGTGCTGGAGGAGCGGCAGGTCACCGCCTTCGTCTCCATCCAGCAGGGCTGCAACATGGACTGCTCCTTCTGCATCGTCCCCAAAACGCGCGGCGACGAGCGTTCGCGCCCGATGGACGAGATCGTGCGCGAGTGCGAGGAGCTGGCCGGCCGCGGCGTGCGCGAAATCACCCTCCTCGGCCAGATCGTCACCAGTTACGGACGGCGCGACTACCCGCATGCCGGCGGGATCACGCCCTTCGTGCAACTGCTGGAGCGCCTCGATGCCATCCCGGGCCTCCGGCGCCTCCGCTTCACCTCGCCGCACCCGCGCGGCTTCAAGGACGATCTCATCCAGGCCTATGGCCGGCTGGAGAAGCTCTGCGCCTACGTGCACCTGCCGCTGCAGTCGGGCAGCGACCGTATTTTGCGCCTGATGAACCGGCCCTACACCCGCGAACGCTACCGGCAGATTGTCGCCGATCTCCGCCGCGTCCGCCCGGAGATGTATTTTTCCACCGACATCATCGTCGGCTTTCCCGGCGAGACCGACGAGGATTTTGCCCAGACCCGGGACCTGTTCGAAGCCTGCAACTACGACATGGCGTACATTTTCAAATACTCGGTCCGCAGCGGGACCCCGGCCGCCGGCCTCGCGGAGCAGGTGCCGGAGCCGGTGAAGGAGGAGCGCAACCAGATCCTGCTCGGCCTGCTCGCCGCCAATTCCGACCGCCGCAACGCCACCCTGCTCGGCACCACCCAGGAAGTGCTGGTCGAGGGGCCCGACAAGAAGGGCCTGGGCTTCATGGGCCGCACCCGCGGCAACCGCATCGTGCACTTGGCCGCGACCGAGCGGCTGGTCGGCGAGCTGGTCCCGGTGAAAATCACCCGGGTCTCCACCGCCGTGCTCTACGGGGAGACGGTGCCGGCCGGCGGGGAGGCCCCGTTGGCCACGGCGGTCCCGGCTTCCGGCGGCCCGAAGACGGAGATTGAAGCCAAGGCGGAAGCGTAGGAGAAAGGCCGGCCATGTCCCTCTTCCTTGCCACGCTTCTGCCCGGCCTCTTTCTCGCGCTGCTCGGCGCGCTGCTGCTGTGGAACGATCCCCGGGTCGCCTCCACGGCCAGGCGCCTGCCCCGTTCCCGCCGCGGGGCGGTGTTGTTCTTTGGCGTCGGCGCCCTCTGGTTTCTCTGGCGGGTGTCGCGGCTGAACGAGTCCGACCTGATTTTTTTCCAGCATCCCTGGCCGGTGATGGCCGGTTTCGCCGTGCTCGCCGTCCTGGCTTTCTTCCAGACGCCAGATTTTTTGGCCGTCCGCGGCCTCTGCCTGCTGCACCTGCTCATCGCCGAGCACCTGCTGTATGCGGGCTACATGGTTTTTTCCTGGCAGGTTTATCCCTACAAAATCGCCGTCTACGCCGGTCTGGTCCTGGCCGTGTATCTGGCGGCGGCACCCTACCGGCTGCGGGATTTTTTCGCGTGGCTGTTCCATGTCCCCGGCCGCGCGCGCCGGGCCGGCTGGGGCCTGCTGGTTTACGGACTCGCCACGGCGGCCGCGGCCTTCACCTATTGAACCATGGTTGAAACGGCGAAACCCCGCACCGCCCTGCTTATTCTCGCCGGACCCGCCGGGGTCGGCAAAAGCACCCTGAGCGACCGCCTGGTCGCGGAGGTCCCCCATTTCGAGCGGGTCGTCACGGCGACCACGCGGTCGCCCCGGCCCAAGGAGGCCGACGGCCAGGACTACCATTTCCTTGCGCCGGAGGAGTTTGACCGGAAGGTGGCGGCCGACGAGTTTCTCGAATGGGCGTGGGTGCACAAGGAAGCGCGCTACGGCACCCTCAAGTCCGCCGTGCTCGACCGCCTGCCGTACACCAATCTGGTGATGAACATCGACGTGCAGGGCGTGCGCAATGTCCGCGCCGCCGCCCGCCGCGATCCCCGGCTGCAGGACCACCTCGTCACCGTCTTCGTGGCGCCCGACACCTTTGATGTGCTGCGGGAGCGGATTCTCGGGCGCGGCACGATCAGCGCCGACGAACTGGAGCGCCGCATGGCCAGTGCCGCCGTGGAAATGCTGGAGAAGGACAGCTACGACCACCTGATCCACAGCGGTTCCAAGGAGCAGGATTTCCAATCCCTGCTCGCCATCTGGGAAAAAATCCAGGCGCGCCTCGCGGCCGGCTGAACCGGGCTCGGCCGGCTTCCCGATGTCCGGTGTGCCGCCATTTCCGGTCAGCGACCATTGCGACGGCCGGCGGTTTTTCAACCCGGCCGGATTGCCGCCGCGCTCCTTCGCCGATCTGCCCAGGTGGTGGTGGCAGCGGCTGCGCGGGCAGGGCGAACGCTGGCCCGGGAGCGTGCCGGCGGGGCCCGCCCCGCGCCTGCCGGAGGAAATTCCCTCCGGGCAGGTGGCGGTCACCCTGATCGGGCACGCCACCTTTTTGCTCCAGTTTCCGGATTTCACCGTCCTGACCGACCCGGTGTTTGCGCGCCGGGCCGGGCCGTTCGGGCTGGTCGGGCCGGTGCGCGTGCGTCCGTCGGCCCTCGGCCTGGCGGAGCTGCCGCGGATCGACTTTGTCGTGCTCAGCCACAACCACTACGACCACCTCGATCTGGCCGCCCTGCGCTGGCTGGCGCGGGAGCGCCGGCCGCAGTTCCTCACCACGCTCGGCAACCGGGCCTGGCTGGAGCGGCGCGGCGTGGCTTCCGTGGTGGAACTCGACTGGTGGCAGCCGCTGCTGGCGCATCCGCAACTGAGCGTGATCTGCACCCCGGCGCAGCACTGGAGCTCCCGGTGGCCGGGCGACCGCAACCGCACCCTCTGGGGCGGATTCATGCTGAAAACCCCGGCGGGAGCAGTGTTTTTCTGCGGCGACTCGGGCTGGGGCGGCCACTTTTCCGCGATCCGGGTCCGCCTCGGCCCGCCCGGGCTCGCCCTCCTGCCCATCGGCGCCTATGCCCCGCGCTGGTTCATGGCGCCGGTGCACCTGAATCCCGACGAGGCGGTCCGCGCCCACCTCGCGCTGGGCGCCAGGCTCTCTCTCGGCATGCACTACGGCACCTGGCAGCTGACCGACGAGGGGATCGATGCGCCCGGGCTGGCCCTGGCGGCGGCCCGCCGGACGCACGATGTGGCGGAAACCGCGTTCCGGACGCTCGCTTTTGGCGGGACCGATTTCGTGGCCCTGACCTGAAGCCGCCGGCCGGCCGCCGCGCCGCCAAGGTGTGGGCGGAAGCAAGGGCCGCCCGGGGCGGCACCGGTGGGAGCGAAAATTGCGGCCGCCGTTCTGCCGGCGAGGCCAGGGCCGGATCAGAAGGCTCGTTCGGGAACGTACACCAGATCGCCGGCCACCAGATTCACTCCCGCGGCCCGGGGTCCAAGCTGGCTGCTGCCACTCATCAGGGCCAGCACATCCACGCTGGTGGTGGATTTGTTCCCGGTGGCGGGATCGAGATGGGTGACACGCACGGATTTGCCATTGCCCACCCGGCTCAGGCCGCCCGCGCGGACGATCAACTCGGTCAGCGGCATGGTGTCGCCTGTCATAAGGATGCGGCCGGGCGTGTTGACGGCTCCGGTGACAAAGATGGCCCGCTCCGGCACCGGTGCGGAGGCTGACTGGTCCCCAACGAAGATGATATCGCCGCGGCGCAGGGCCAGTTCGGGACTTGTGCCTTTTTGCAGGATCTCCGCCGTCAGGATCGTCTCGATCCGGCCCCCTTCCGCCGTCAGCCGGATGAGCCGGACCGATTTCTGATCCGCCTGGGCCGTGAATCCGCCCGCCCGGGCAATGGCATCGAGGACGATGGGGTGCTCGTCCAGGTTCATCTGGACGCTGCCCTGGCTGGTGACCGCCCCGAGCACACTGACGATGAAGAAATTGTCCCTCCGGCCGGCGACCTCGTCGATCTGCTCGACCAGCCGGCGCAGGCCGAGCATGTTGCCCCGCGGGGCGGACACCAGCAGGCTCTGGGTCCGTTGGTCGATGGTGGCCCGGCCCTTGACCTGCTCCAAGACGGGAGTAATCGCCTCCAGCAGAGCTGCGGGCTTGATGTTGCGCAGCGGAAACACCTCGGTGCCGGGGGCGCTGTCGGCGGCGGGTGGGGTCTTGGCTCCTCCCCCCTCGGCCGGGATCCTGGCTTCGCCCACCGCAGCTTCGGGAGCGACCGCAGACTCGGCCGCCTCACCCGGCGTGGCCAGCAAGAGGGTCGCAACCAAGCCCACTGGCCGGAGAAAATATCCGCAGAGAATGGAGGTTTTCATGTGTGGGCGGCTTTGCGGCGTTCGGACGGGACCACGGGGCGGAAGATTGTTGCGGGACGTCCGCCGGAGTATCCGTGGTCAGCCCAACGCCGACGCGCCCAGAATTTCACCCTGCGGGAGTGTTGTCAATTGCTGGCGTTTGTTCCTGGTCCCCGGGCGGCGTCAGGACCGGGACCGTGGCACTGGCTGGGGCGGTGGCGGTGGAGCGGGTTTAGGAAAATACGGGGCGATTTTCTCCACCACCGGGGTGAGGAATTCCGGTTCATGGCGGTTGTACACCCAGGAAAAGAAGACAAGGGAGCACGCCACGAGCAGCACGATCCCGAGGAGAAGCTTGTTCATCCGCGCGATTTTCCGCAGGACCAGCGCCGCCACGAGCAGCACGCCAAGCGCAATCCCGGCTTTGGCCCAAGTCAGGGGCGGCATCTGCCGGATGACTTCCGGGGCGGCAAGGGCGGCAAGGGACAACATGCTTTCCGGGTTAACCGGTTATGGCGGCATGACCAGCCGAAACCCTCACCTGTTCGCCCGGCGGGGTGCCGGACGCGGCCTGGCGGACGTCCAATTACTGGACGTCCTTGTCCAGCGCCGATTAGGTTTCGAGGTCAGCGCCAACTAGAATCCGTGTCGGATGGGGGCGTTGCCTCACAGCAAATGTTACCTGAGGTGGTCCTTGCTTCGTCACACGATGTTCGTGAGCAACTGGGATGAGCT
>CAISJA010000198.1 GCA_903885525.1 uncultured Opitutaceae bacterium | reverse complement strand
GAAATCGATCCCGGTCATCGGCAACGGCGATGTCACCACCCCCGCGGCGGCCCGGCACATGCTGGCCGAGACCGGCTGCGCCGGCGTGAGCATCGGGCGCGGCGCGTTCTACGATCCGTGGATCTTCCGCCACACGCACGCGTACCTGCGCACGGGCGCGCCGCCGCCGGAGGCCACCTACCGCGAGCGGGTCGCCGTGATGTGCCGACACCTCGACCTCGCAGTGGAAATTTTCGGCGAGGAACTCGGCTGCCGGCTGTTTCGCAAGCCCGCCACCTGGTATGCGCGCCGCCTCGGCCCGGCCAAGGAATTCAAGCGTTCGGTCGTCAATCTGCGTACCCGCGCCGAATTTGCGGAGATTCTCGCCCGCTATGAAAAATGGCGCGCCCCCTATTGCGACGAGGAGGGCGAGCTGCTCCCGCGCTTCCAGCCCGCCCCGCTCGCCGCCTCCTTTCTGCCCGGACACGAGGAGTCCGGCGGCCGCGACGCCATCCCCGTCCCGAAGGGGCCCGTCGAGGTGTGGTGAGCCCGGACTCGCCAAGTCGGCCTCCGCCCGCCTAGCCTCCGCCCGATGCTGAACCTCCACCATCTTTGGGGCATCTTTCTCGGCACCGTGGTCGGCTTGCTGCCCATCATCAATCCGCTGGCCGCCTCCGTCACCTTCGTGGCCATCACCGAGGGCGACACAGAGGAGCGCCGCCGCGAGCAGGCGCGCAAGGGCTGCGTCTACATGGTCGCCATCCTTGTCAGCTTCCTCGTGGGCGGCACCTTTATCATGAATTTCTTCGGGATCTCCATCCCCGGGCTCCGCATCGCCGGCGGCATCATGATGACCGGGATCGGCCTGAACATGCTGATGGCCCAGAAAACCGGGCTCGAGGAGGGCCGGGAGGAGCGCGAGGCGGCCCGGCGCAAGCTCGACATCTCCTTCTCTCCGCTCGCCATGCCCATGCTGAGCGGACCCGGCTCGATCGCCGTCACCCTCGGCTTCACCTCGCTCGCCACCCATGCCCTCGACTACGTGGCGCTGATCGCCGGCATCGGCGTGGTGGCGGTCATCAGCTACCTGGTGCTGCGGGTCTCCAGCCGGGTCGTGAAACTGATCGGGCCGGTCGGACTCAACGCCCTGAACCGCATCATGGGGTTCCTCATCATGTGCATCGGCGTGCAGTTCGTCGTCAACGGCATCCTCGGCATCGCCACCGATCCGGAGCTGCTGCGCGGCATCCAGGCCGTGCTCTCGCCGCACGGTTGAGCCCGCCCTCAGTCCGGCAGGCCGGGCCAACGAGGAGGGGCGCCACGCGGCGACTTTCCCGGCCGAGAATCCGGTCCCGGCCCCAGAAGACGCGCCACCGCGGCGGCGTGGGCCGAATCACCACGACTCCTGCAGGCGGTTCCCGCCTCCCGCTCCGTCCAACCGGGCCGTCCGGCGCTTCACGGCGCCTGTCCCGCCGGCTGTCCCATTGGCTTTGCGCCCGGCAGGCTTGGTGGTATCATCGTCGCCATGATCCACCGGCTGCCCGACCCCGCCCGACGAATCCTCCGCGCCGGTGCCGGCCTCCTGCCGGCTTTGCTCCCGCTCCTGCTGTTCGCCGCCGATCCCGCCCCGGCGCCCCGACTCCCGCCCGACCCGATTGAAGGCTGTTGGACCGGCACGGTCTCCTCCCCGCAGGGCACGACCGCCGAGCTGGGTCTGGAATTTATCCGCGCCGCGGACGGCACCCTCACCCTCATCTTCCGCCTCAATTTCCCCGAAATGTTCACTTACGGGGTGACCTTCGGCATTCCCGTCGAGGTCGCAGGATCGGACGACTACCGTATCACCCCCGCCTTCGACTTGCGGCTGCACCGGAGGGGAAACCAGCTTGCCGGCACCCTCGGACCGGGCCGGTTGCCGGTCGCGTTGCGGCGCGGAGGCACCTTCGCTCCCAAGCCGCCGACACGGCTCCAGCACCTGCCACCGGCACCGCGCTGGTGCCACGAGCTCGGGGCGCCGACCTGGGCGCCGCCGGTCGCAGAGGGTGGGGTCATCTACGTCGGCACAGAAAAGGGCACCCTGCACGCCGTCCGCGCCCGGGACGGAGCCACCCAGTGGATCTGGAGCGGGCCGAACCGGATCGATGGCGCCGCGCTCATCACCCCGGACCGGGTTCTCTTTCTCGATGGGAAGGCCGATCTCGTCTGCCTCGACCGCAGCCGCGGCACGCTGCTCTGGCGCACCCCATTGCACGAGGCCACGGTCGCCGGGAAACCGGCGCCGGACGACAATCCCACTTTCAACCACCGTTGCCCCACGCCGCTGCTCCTCGACGGCGTGCTCTACACCGGCTCAGGCGACGGCGGGCTCTACGCCGTGCAGGCCTCCGATGGCACCGTGCTTTGGCGCCAGGAGGCCCGGGCCCCGATCTTCGGCACGGTCGCGCGGCAGGAGCCCGACACGCTGGTCTTCGGGACCATGGACGGTTCCGTGGTGCTGCTCGACCGCCGCACCCGCCGCGAAACCCGGCACCTGCACACCGGCGGCGGCGTCGTCACCACCCCGCTCCTCGCGGGCGGCAACCTCATCGTCGGCAGCCGCGACTATGAGATCCATGCCTTTCAGACGTCCGACGGCGCGGACGCCTGGCGGTACTCCTACTGGTTTTCCTGGGTCGAGTCCTCGCCGATCCAACGCGACGGCGTGATGTATATCGGCGCCTCCGACTACCGGCGCATCACCGCGCTCGATCCGGCCAACGGTCGGGTCCATTGGAGCACGGAGGTCGGCGGGATGAACTGGGGCACACCGCTGGTGACCGACCGCCGCGTCTTCACCGGCACCGTCAACCAGAATATCCCCGGCACCGCCATCAGGCACACCGCCGGGCTCATCGCGCTCGACCGCGCGAGCGGCACCGTGCTCTGGCAACTGGTGCTGCCCCCGGCGGCCGAGGGCGGATTCGCCGGTTTTGCCGGCTCCCTGGCCCTCGCCGGCGACCTGGTCATCGCCGCCGGTTTCGACGGCGGCCTCTATGCCTTCCCGGCCGGGGAGTGAAGGGCAACCACCCCCGGCCGATCGGCTGGGGCCAGCATGACCGGGGCCACCCTGGCTTTCGGTTTTCCCGTCCGCCCCATTTTTGCATCCACCGTCGGCCCGTCCTCTCCAGATGGTTGGAACGGGCGCGTGCCCTGCGCCACCCTGCGTGCCGCCTCCCGTTCCGGCCGGCCCCTGCCCGGTCCGGGATGCTCCTGGCACCGGGTCCGGCCCGATGGCACCTCCATCCTTGTCTCGCCGGATGACCGGCCTCCGTTCAGGCAGGACCCGGAGACATGTCATACAATATATGACATGTATCCTTGTCTCGCCAGCCAGCCGGCCATCGTTCATGCAGGAGCCCGCTCTTCGCTGTCACCCTTTTCCGCCTCCGACGTCCACCCCGCGCAATGCCGTCATGAAGCGTCCCGCCGTCAACCCGGCCGGCATCAGTTCCGCCGCCGTCAAAACGGCGACCGGCCGGCTCTGGCCGGAATGGTGTGGCCGGCTCGACCGGGCGGGGGCCAGATCCTGGCCGCACGCCGAGAGCGTGCTCTGGCTGCAGGACCAGCACCAACTCACCGACTGGTGGTGCCAGATGGTGACGGTCGGCTACGAACAGGCCAGCGGCCGGCGGCAGAAGCACCAGAAGCCGGCTGGCTTAGAAATCAGTGTCAGCCGGACGATCGGGGCGCCGGTCGCGGTCGCCTTCGCCGCCTGGAAGGAGGCCGGCCAGCGGGAGCTGTGGCTGCCCCGCACGCCGCTCATCGTCCGCAAGGCCACGCCGCACAAATCCATCCGCATCACCTGGGGCGACGGCTCCCACGTCTCCGTCAATTTCTGGCCCAAGGGACCGCTCCGGTGCCAGGTCGTCCCCACCCACGCCCGCCGGCCGGACGCCTCCACCGCCGAAAGGATGAAGGCGTATTGGGCCGATCGCCTGGAGGCCCTGCGCCGCTTGGTGGAAACGTATCCGTCACACGCCGGCGGCAAGCCTTCCGGCAAGATATGCGCACGGTTGAGCAAGAATCACCCCAGGCCGGGACATCCGCTCGCCTAGAATGGGGACGCCCGCCGATGCTCGACTCGCCCTTCATTGATTCCTACCTGCTGGAAGCCTTCCGTTTCCGCACCCGTGGCTTCATGCGCATGGAGGAAGCGCCGGACCGGTTGCCCCCGGCGCCGAAGGACGGAGGCGGCTGCCTCTACCTACACGTGCCGTTCTGCGAGGTGCTCTGCCCATTCTGCTCCTTCCACCGGGTGCAACACCGCCATGATCTCGCCACCCGCTACTTCGCCGCGCTGCGCCAGGAAGTCCGGCTCTACCACGCCGCCGGCTATACCTTCACCAGCGCCTACTTCGGCGGAGGCACCCCCACCACCGAGCCGGCGGAACTGGCCGAGACCGTCACCCTCGTGCGCACCCTCTTCGGCGTGAAGGATATCTCGGTTGAAACCAACCCGAAGGATCTGCGCCCCGAGGTGTTGCAGCCCCTCCGCGCCGCCGGGGTCACCCGGCTGTCCGTGGGTGTGCAGAGCTTCGACGACGGGCTCCTGCGCGATATGGAACGCTACGAGAAATACGGCAACGGCGCCGAAATCATCGCCCGCATCCGCGGCGCCGTCGGCCTCTTCCCGACCCTCAACGTCGACCTCATCTTCAACCAGCCGCACCAGACGCTCGCCTCGCTCCGCCGCGACCTCGACATCTTCCTTTCGCTCGGTGCCAACCAAGTGTCGTTCTACCCGCTGATGAGCTGCCCGACGGTTCTGCGCCGGCTCTCCGGCACGATGGGCGTGCCGAATCGGCGCCGCCTCCGCCAGTTTTACGAGACCATCCTCGCCACCCTGCGGAAGGATTTTACCCCCTCCTCCGCCTGGTGCTTCACCCGCCGCGGCCACGGCAGCGACGAATATATCGTCTCGGTCGACAACTACGTGGGCGTCGGCAGCGGGGCGTTCAGCTACCTCGACGGCACGCTGTACTCGACCTCCTTCTCGCTGCAGGGCTACGAGCAGCGCGTGCGCCGGGGCCTCTCGGGCATCGTCGCCTGCCACCCTCTCGGCGAGATCGACCGCATGCGCTACACCCTGCTCGTGCGGATGTTTGGCCTGCGTCTCGACCGCGACTGGGCGCTCGCCCGCCACGGCCCGCGTTTCTTCCGCCGGCTCTGGGGCGAATTCCGCACCCTCGAATGGCTCGGTGCCGCCCAGCGCGACGAACACGGCTGGCAGCTCACCGACCGCGGCATGTTCTGGCTCATGCTGATGATGTCCGCCTTCTTCGAGTCGGTGAACGCCTACCGCGACGCCATGCGCGCCCATGTGAAGGACGAACTGCAGCAGACGACCTCGCTGTGCGTCCCGGTCGGCACCCCGGCCCCCGCCGGCGCCCCCGCCGGCGCCCGCTGACCGGCGCTGTTCTCTCCCCACGGTCTTTTGTTTTGAGGCATCGTTCCCTCTGAATGATCACGAGGGCGCGAAGCCCGGCCTGCTCTGACGGCCAGGCCAAAACAAAAGACCATGGTTCCCTCCCCCGCCCGGAATTCCTTGGCTTTGCAAATCCGCGCCGGCCTGCTCTGCTCCCGGCATGCCGCTCTCCAAGGCTGACCTCAACCACCTGCGCTCCCTGCGAGAGAAAAAACACCGGGAGGCGTCCGGCTCCTTCGTGGTCGAGGGCGAAAAAGTCATCGGCGAGCTGCTGGCCGCCGGCTTTCCCTTCACCGCCCTCTACGCCACCGAGGAGTGGCGCGGCCCGGCCGCCGCCGGCACCACGGCCTCTGCCGCCGCCGAGGCACCGCCTGAGACCGGCGAGAAGGTGCCGCCCGGCCCGCCGGTCACGACCGTCACCCCCGCCGAGATGGCGCGCCTCAGCCACTTTCCGGCACCCGCCCCGGTGCTGGCGGTCGGGCGCATCGCCCGCCTGCCGCTGCCGGCCGGTGCCCTCGCCCGCGGCCTGACCCTCGCCCTCGACGGCATCCAGGACCCGGGCAACGTGGGCACGCTGCTGCGCCTCGCTGACTGGTTTGGCCTCGCCCGCGTGCTGCTCTCGCCCGACTGCGCCGACCTGTTTTCCCAAAAAGTGATCCACGCCAGCATGGGCTCGTTCGCCCGCGTGGCCGTGCACACCCTGCCGCTGGCCGCCGCCCTTGCCGCCTGCCCCGTGCCCGTGCTCGGCTGCGACCTGCAAGGCACGGACGTCCACACCCTGCCCGCCCTGGGCGACGCCGTCGTCGTCATCGGCAGCGAAGGCCGCGGTCTCTCCCCCGCCGTCCGGGAACTTGTCACTTATTATATTACAATCCCCCGCCACGGGTGGGCCGAGTCGCTCAACGCCGCGGTCGCCGCCGCCATCGTATGCGACAACCTCCGCCGGATCGGCGGAACGTAGCGCGCACCGCGGCCCGGTGTGCCGGACTGCCGTTGTCGGCTGGCGGGCCGGCGCAGCGCCGAGGGACCGGCCGGCCGGCGGAGCCCACGGCGCGGGCCCGGCCGGGTTATCGCCCGGGAAAACTCAGTGCTCCCACTTGTCCCGGGAGTCGCCGAGGCAGCGTTGCAGGAAGTCGAAGCGGACCTCGCCGTAGTTGAGTGCGTAGCAGAGCTTGCCGTCCTTGAACACCCAGGTGGACGGAATCCAAGTCAGCGGGAGCCCGAGAAAATGGTTGAGTCGGTCCTCCTGCCGGCGCGAGGCATTCGGATGCGTGCAGAGCAGCAGGTTGGGCTGGCTGCCAAGTCCGGCCGCCGCTAGCTTGGGCGCGGGGTCCTGCCCCTTGGTCCAGATGTTGAGGAAGACGAACTTCACGTCCGGGTTGGCGGCGATGAATTTCGCCCAGCCGGCGGCGGTCATCTCCGCCTGGCAGTTG
>CAISJA010000197.1 GCA_903885525.1 uncultured Opitutaceae bacterium | reverse complement strand
CCACGTCCGCGTCCGTCATGATGATGATCTTGTGGTAGCGGGCCTTGGAGGCATCGAAGGCACCTTCACCCTCGACCTCGCCGATGCCGGTGCCGAAAGCGGTGATGAGGGTGCGGATTTCCTCGTTGGCGAGGACCTTGTCGATGCGGGCCTTCTCGACGTTGATCACTTTGCCTCGCAGCGGGAGGATGGCCTGGTAGCGGCGGTCGCGGCCCTGTTTGGCGGAGCCGCCGGCGGAGTCGCCCTCGACGATGTAAAGCTCGCAGATGGCGGGGTCCTTCTCGGAGCAGTCGGCGAGTTTGCCGGGGAGGCCGCCGCCGGAGAGGGCGCCCTTGCGGATGGTCTCGCGGGCCTTGCGGGCAGCCTCGCGGGCGCGGGCGGCGGTGAGGGCTTTTTCGACGATGCGTTTGGCGACGCCGGGGTTGGTCTCAAAGTACATGCTCAGCCCCTCGTAGGAGAGGGAGCTGACGATGCCCTCGACCTCGGGAGAGAGGAGCTTGACCTTGGTCTGCGACTCGAACTTTGGGTCGCTGTGCTTGATGGAGATGACGGCGGCGAGGCCCTCGCGGACGTCGTCGCCGGTGATCTGCGGGTCCTTTTCCTTGAGGAGGTTGTTGGCCTTGGCGTGCTGGTTGATGGCGCGGGTGAGGGCGCTGCGGAAGCCGGAGAGGTGGGTGCCGCCATCCGGGTTGTGGATGGTGTTGGTGTAGCAGAGGACGAGGTCGTTGTAGCTGTCGTTGTATTGGAGGACGATCTCGGCGTGGATTTCGACGGGCTTGTCGTCGAGCAGGGAGGAGGTCTCCTTGGCGATGCGGATGGGGACGGGGTGGAGCGCCTGCTTGCCTTGGTTGATCTGCTTCACGAATTCGACGACGCCGTCCTTGTAGAAATAGCGTTCGGGCTTGGGTTCGGCGGGGCGCTCGTCGGTGAAGATGATTTCGAGGCCGGAGTTGAGGAAGGCCAGCTCGCGGAGGCGCTGGGCGATGCGGTCGAATTGGAAGACGGTGGTTTCGCGGAAGATTTCCGGGTCGGGCTTGAAGGTGATGAGGGTGCCGGTGCCCTTGGCCTTGCCGATGACCTCGAGCTGTTTGGTGGTCTTGCCGCGCGCGAACGTCATGTGGTGGACCTGGCCGCCGCGCGAGACCTCGACCTCGAACCATTCGGAGACGGCGTTGACGCACTTGGCGCCGACGCCGTGAGTGCCGCCGGAGAATTTGTAGCCGCCCTGGCCGTACTTGCCGCCGGAGTGGAGGGTGGTCAGCACCATTTCGACGCCGGGAATCTTGTACTGCGGGTGGATGTCGACCGGGATGCCGCGGCCGTTGTCGCGGATGCTGATCGAGCCATCGACGTGGATTGTCACCTCGATGCGCGTGCAATGGCCGGCCAGATGCTCATCGACGGAGTTGTCGAGCACCTCGGAAACGCAGTGGTGGAGCGCGCGTTCATCGGTGCCGCCGATGTACATGCCCGGCTTCTTGCGGACGGCTTCGAGGCCTTCGAGTTTGCCGAGCTTGGAGGAGTCGTAAGACTCGGCGCCGGCAGGATTTGTCGCGGTGGGTGGGGCTGCTTCGTGGTCGGACATCAAGGGGGGAATGGGTGGCAAAATGGTCTCGGAATCGGAGCCGTCGTACAACGATTTTCGCCGGTAATCTTCCACTATTTGGCAACGGCATTCCGATATTGTTAATTGTTGATAAACAACAAATAATAATATCATGAGCGATGCGCTTTGGAGGCGGCCCAGCCGGGTGCCCCGGTATCGTCTGCGCGAAGAGACGCCGGGGCGGTTTAGGGGGTTGGCACCGCAGGCGGCGACTGGCTGGGCGGATTCGTTTGACGGGCCGGCAGGGGGGCGCAATGTCGGCGCATGGGTTTGATCAATCTGGGCAATTTGCTGGCGCTGCAGGAACGGGATACGAAGCGTCTGGCGCTGGAGCAGCAACTGCAGTCGGTGCCGCGCGAGATTGCGGGCATTGAGGCGAGGATCGCCGCCGAGCGCGCGGCGATCGAGACCGCCAAGGCCGAATGGCACGGGTTGGAGGCGAAGAAGAAATCCCTGGAGAACGACATCAAGGGCTCCGAGGAAAAAGCCGGCAAATACCGCACCCAGCAGCTCGAGGTGCGCAAGAACGATGAGTATCGCGCCCTGACGCATGAGATTGAGACGATGGAGACCGCCATCGCCGGCTTCGAGGAGGCCGAGCTGAAGGTGATGTACGAGATCGACGAGGCCAAGCGGCGCTTTGCGGTCGCCGAGGCGGAGCTCAAGGCGAACATTTCCGGGTATGAGGCCAAGCTCAAGAGCCTGCGTGCCCGTGAGGCGCAACTCCAGGGTGAGCAGCAGGCCGCGGCGGCGGTCGTGGCGGCGGCCCGGGCGCTGGTGCCCGAGGACCAGCTCAAGGTCTACGACCGGATCGCCCGGAAGCCCGGACATCCCGTCTGCGTGCCGGTGCACGCCGGACGCTGCGGCGGGTGCCACATGAAGGTGTCGGCAAACGTCGAATTCGAGGCGCGCAAGGGCGACGAGATCGCCACCTGCGACCAGTGCACGCGGATCGTCGTCTGGGAACGCTGAGCCCCCGTCGCGCCGCTCAGTAGGAGTGGTTGAGCGCCGGCGGCCGGGACTGGGCCGGCCCGGAGGACTGGGCCGGAGCCGGGGCGGAGGCCGATGGATTGGCTGCGGGGGCCGCCGGCTCCTTCGTGACAAACGAAAAGACCCGCGGCTGGAGGGGAATCTGAGCCACGGTTGGGCCGGGAGAATAATCGAGCAGGGCGGCCAGCAGCTGGGTCTGGATTTCACCGAGCAGGGCGTAACGTCGCTCGTGCTGCTTGCGCCGGCTGGCCTTGAGTTCCTCGCGGGGGCGGAGGCGCGGCTGCAGGGGAAGCGCCCAGCCGCCGCCGGGCAATTGCCGGCCGTCGCTTTCACCCCAGAACTCATCGTAGGAGGCGGCGATCTGACGGCGCTTGTGGCGGTGGCGATAGATGTGCTGGGTATCGCAGACCCCCTGGAGCTCCTCAATCTGCCAGGCGGTGCAGAGCTGCTGTAGCGCCCACAGCGCAAAGGCCTTGGGGCGGAGGCCGTGCATCTCCTTCGCCACCTCATGGATCAGCCTGCGGATGCGGGGGTCGGGATGGGCTTGCAGCCCGCCGATGATGGCGATGCGCCGTCCGGTGTTCTGGGCGAGGCAGAAGGTCAGCCCGGCGAGGGTGAGACCGGTGGTGCCCTCGACGACGGCGAGCGTGAGTTCGCCCTCCTTTTCAAACTGGTCCTGATAACACAGTCGCAGCCGCAGCCGGCGGTCTGTGGTGGTGTGATGCAGCTCAAGCAGGTCCAGGCCTGAGGCGTAGGCGAGCTCCATGGCCCGGGGGGCGAGCAGGCGGGGCAGCAATGTGTAGTGGCCCAGCAGGGCGGCGAATCTTTCGGCGGCGCCCCATTCGGCGGAGACGTAAGGCCGCTGGAGTTTGGTGGCGAGGCGCGGACGGAGGGTCCAGAGCGGCGAGACATCCGGCTGCACCAGCCGGCTGAGCCAGACTTGGGTCAGGCGGGGACGGGTCCAGGCCCGCAGCAGGAATTTGGCCCGGCTGCGCAAGGAACGGGCATGGGCCGGTGTTTCCACCTGCGCCGAGGCTTTCCAAATGGAGATGCGGCGTGCGGGCGCGGTCGTGGCTTTGGGCGGGAAAATTTTTGCGGCCAAGGATGATACCATGCCCCATTCTAGCGGGGGAATCGTCCGGTGTCTGTCCGGCGACGGCCAAATCGGTTGTCAGGCCCCGCCTGACAGCACTGCAAAAGCGGGTGGAGAAAGAGAGTGGCGGCGGGGCGGTCAGGGGTGAGCCTGCTGCTCCGTCCAGCGCACGGCTTCGCGGACCAATTCGGCCCCATTGGCCAGGCTGAGCTTCTCCTTGATGCGGGCGCAGTAGGCCTGCACCGTCTTGATGCTGATACCGAGGTCGCCGGCCACTTGCCGGGTGGTTTGTCCGCGCCCCAGGCGACGGAACACATCCAGTTCACGGTCGCTCAGCGTCTCCACGGTGCCGCCCGTTGCCCCCGGCACCCGGCCGACCATGCGTTCGGCCAGCTGGGCGAGCAGACCCGGGCTTGCGAAAATCCGGCCGGTCTGCACCGTGCGAATGGCCTCTAGGATGCGCTCCGTGGCCTCCTGCTTGGCCACGTAGCCACGGGCGCCGGCGCGCAAGGCGCGTTCGGCGTAGAAAACTTCATCATGCATCGACAGCACGATGGCCTGGGTGCCGGGGAGGTGCTCGGCCAGATCCTTGATGAGGTCCAGGCCGGAGGAATTTTTCAGCGACAGGTCGACGATGGCGACATCCGGGGGATCCGCCAGCATGGCGGCAAGGGCGGTGGCCGCATCGTTCGCCTCTCCGGCCAGGGTGAGATCAGGCTGCTGCCGCAGCAGGGCCGACAGCCATTCCCGGACGAGCGGGTGGTCATCGGCGATGAAAATGCGGGTGCTCATGCGGCCGGGGGGAAAGACAGCGGGCGGAGGGCGGAGGGCAATCCCTCTGCTGGGCAGGCCTGGCAGTGGGGGTGGGCAGGGGCGAGGCAGGCGACGCTGTCCCTGGGCTGGGCCGGACTCCCCGGTGTTGAGGTGGAGGGCAGGAGCATGGGCTCGATTCAGCTTGCCGAGGTGGCGGAGAGCACCGGCAGGGTGCAGGATACGCACAGGCCGCGGCCGCCCGGGCCGGGCTCCACGGCGAAGGTGGCGCCGATCAACTGGGCCCGGTGCGCCATGATGCGCAGGCCCATGCCGCTGCCGGTGACAGGGGTGGGCAACCCGCGGCCGTTGTCGGTGACGGTGAGGTCCACCTGCGTGGGAGTGTGGCGGAGCCGGATGTCCAGCCGGGTGGGCCCGCCGTGGCGGAGGGCGTTGCGGGCGGCTTCCTGGGCGATGTAATACAGGTGCGAGGCCTGGCCGACGTCGATGCCGGCGGGCTCGCCTTCCCGGGCGAAATGGCAGGGAACGCTCAGCTCGTGCTGCAGGCCCGTGCAGAGCTCCTCCAATTCGCCGGCGAGCTGGTCGGGCTCGATCGAGGCCAGCAGCAGTCCGCGGGCGATCTGCCGGCTCTGGGCGATGCCCTCCTGGATCAGGCGGAGCACGGTGCGGGCTTCAGGTTCGGCGGGATGGGCTTCCGCCTGCAGGCGGTTGCCGAGCAGCTTGGCCGCCATGGAAGTGGCGGTGAGATGCTGGCCGAGTCCGTCGTGGAGTTCATGCCCGATGCTCGCCCGTTCACGCCGGCTGATGTTGAAGAGCTGGCGCTGCAATTCCTCGCGTTCCCGCAAGGAGCGGGCCAGGGCCTCGGTCCGCTCCCGGACGCGCTGTTCGAGCTGGCGCTGCAGCGTCACCAGCGCGTGCAGGATGCCGGCCAGCACGCAGTAGATGGCGAAGTCGATCAGCCGGTTCCAGAAGACGGTTATGATGCCGGCGGTGTAGCCGCCGGCTGCCACATCGCCGACGACGCGGATCAGGACGCTGGCAAAGCCGGTGAGGCAACCAGCCTGCCAGCCCAGCCAGACCACGCTGAGGGTCACCGGTACCACATAAACCAGGGCGAGGTTGACCCGGACCCCCGTGAGAAAATCAAAGAGGCCGATGATCGCGACCAGCAGCACGACGGCCAGGACCGATTGCCAGGTGTCGAGGTTGGCACCCCGGTTGAGCGGAGTCAGGGCCCAGTCCAGGAGCCGGCGGGACAGCGGCGGAGCGGGGGGAGGGAATTGGGGCGAGGAGCCGGGCATGAACGCGAAAGCTGTGCCGCAGGCTTGGAGCGAACGCCTGCCGGGTCAAGTGTCGCGCCGCGCGGGCGCCCCGAATGCCCCCTTGCGTTTGGCAGGACCGGGGCTAGGTTCGCCCTTCTAGCTTCGGGGCCAGATCTTCGCTCCGGGTTCTTTGACCAGGAGAGGAAAGTCCGGACACCCCAGGGCAGGACTCCGCGTGAAAGCGCGGGCGCGGCGCGTCAAGGCGCCGTGACGGAGAGTGTCACAGAAAACAGACCGCCATCCGGGCAACCGGGTGGTAAGGATGAAAAGGTGGGGTAAGAGCCCACCGCGCCGAAGGCAACGACGGCGGCACGAAAAACCCAGTCCGGTGCAAGGCAGAATAGGCGGCTGGACGGCCCGTCCTTTAGCCGCGGGTATGCCGCATCCGCCCGCGTCCGGCGCAAGCCGGGCAGCGGCGGGCAGCCCCGCTTCGGCGGGGATTGAGAGAAATGAAGATCACGGCGCCTCCACGCGGCGCCGGACAAAATCCGGCTTACCGGTTTCGAAGTTAGACCCAACATGCGGGGCGCGTTGTCATCCACGGCGCGCCCCGCGCCATTTTTCGCCCCCGGCCCGGCCCGCTCCCGGGGGCCGCGGTGCGGGCGCGGCTCATGGTCTTTTGTTTTGGCCTGGCCGTCAGAGCAGGCCGGGCTTCGCGCCCTCGTGATCATTCAGCGGGAACGATGTCTCAAAACAAAAGACCGTGGGGCGCGGCTGCACTCCGGGGAGAAAGCGCTTGACTCACCCCGGGGATTTTGGGTCCTTCACCCTTCACCACCTTTCAAACCGCCATGGCCAATACCAAGTCCGCAATCAAAGCCGCCCGCAAATCCCTCCGCAATGCGGCCCGCAACCAGACCATCAAGTCCCGCCTCAAGACCCTCGCCAAGGCCGTGACCGCTTCCGCCGCCGACCCGGAGAAGTCGCGCGCGGCGGCGATCGCCTATTCCTCCGCCCTCGACAAGGCCGTGAAGAGCGATGTGATCCACCGGAACACCGCCTCCCACCACAAGAGCCAGGTGGCGAAGCACATCTTCGCCGCGAAGAAGTAATCCGGCCCAGGCCGATCCCCTTTCCGAAAACCCCGCGACCGGTCCGGCTGCGGGGTTTTTTGCGTCCGCGCCCGGCCCGCCGCCGGGCGTCCAGAAAACATCCGCCGCCCGGGGCCAGCTGGGTGTCCATTTCCCGCCCCCCGAGAACAGCTGCGCCCGCAAAAAAAGCCGGCCGGCGGAACGGCCGGCGGAAGGCCAGCGATCCCGGCGCGCCGCGACACGCGGAAGCCGTCAGATAAGGCCCAGCTTCATCT
>CAISJA010000196.1 GCA_903885525.1 uncultured Opitutaceae bacterium | reverse complement strand
AAGAACGTCGGCGGCGGCCTCCTGCGCGACCCCGCCAAAATCGACCTGCTGCTCGGTGCCCTGCGCGCGGCCGTGCCCGGGCTCTTCACGGTGAAGATGCGGATCGGCTTCGCCGACACCGCCCACTTTGCCCGGATCCTGGAGCTCGTGAATCGGCACGAAGTCGACCTGCTCAGCGTGCACGGCCGGACGGTGCAGGAAGGCTACCGCAGCGAAGTCCACTACGATTACATCGCCGAGGCCGCGCGCACCGTCCGCTGCCCGGTGCTCGCCAACGGCAACATCACCTCCGCCGCCAAGGCCGCCGCGGTCGTCTCAACCACCGGAGTCGCGGGGGTGATGATCGGCCGCCACGCCATCCGCAACCCGTGGATTTTCCGGCAGTGCCGCGAACGCTGGGCCGGCGCGCCGGTCTTTCGGCCCGCCCTCGCCGATGTGCGGGACTACGTGCGGCAGCTGTACGAGGAAACGCGGCAGCCGGATGTGCCCGAGACGGCCCATGTCGCGAAGATGAAAAAATACCTGAACTTTGTGGGCCAGAGCGTGGATCCGTCCGGCCTCTTCCTGCACGACATGCGCCGAGCTATGACGGAGCGGGAGCTGTTCGCCGTCTGCGACCGCCATCTCCTCACCGAGCCGGCGCGCCTCTGCGCGGACGAGCCCCATCCCGGACTCATCGCTCGCCCGAATTGCGAGACACCGCTGGAGGGCTGTGCGCCGGACACCGGGCCGGCCTGAGCGGGCCGGCAGCGCGGCGCTTCCCGCGGTGCCCGGCCGGGGCCGCACATGGCCTACTCCAGCCCCAGCACCTTCCGGCCGGTGGCCGAAATCATCTGCGGGGTCCACTGCGGGTCCCAGACGATGTGCACCTGCGCCGACTCCACCGTCGGGAGGGCGGCGATTTTCTGCCGGGCGTCGGCGGCGATCACCGGGCCCATGCCACAACCCGGGGCGGTCAGCGTCATCTTCACTTCGACAACCTGGCCGCCCTGGGGATTTTTCTCCACGGCGAGATCATAAATCAACCCCAGGTCCACGATGTTGACGGGGATCTCCGGGTCGAAACAGGTGCGCAGCGCGTCCCAGACGGCCTCTTCGCTGAACTCCCGGACCTGGCTGGTCTCGTCCGGCCCCGTCTCATAGCCCCCCAGCGCCGCCGCATGCTCGCGGGCGATGCGGAAGAGTCCCTCGCCGGTGCGGACCGTCACATTGCCGCCCAACGTCTGGGTGATGAAGACCGCCGTGCCGGCGGGGAGGTTGACAGCGTGGCCGGCCGGAATGGCGGTGGCGGGGGCGTCGGAGACCAGGGTGTGTTCGCGGTTCATGCGGGCCGCACCTTACTTCAGCCCGAGCTCAAAAGGCAACCGGGCATACAGCCCCTGCGGATCATTGAGGTGCTCCAGCGCCTTCCATTGGAGTGCGGCATCCTGCACCAGGCCGGAGAGCGCCCCGCTGCGCATGGCGAAATTGTGCTGCCGGCCCTCGAGCACTTCGCTGATCGCCTCGGCAAACTGTTTCTTGCGGGGATACTCGGCCACCCGGTAGCCGGTACCCAGGCCGGCCTGGTGGGCGGCGAATTTGAGCGCGGCGTCCAGCCCGCCGATTTCGTCGACCAAGCCGAGTTTTTTGGCCTCGGCGCCGGACCAGACTCGCCCCTGCGCCACTTCCCGGACCGCTGCGGGGGTGAGTTTGCGGGACTGCGCCACCTTGCCGACGAATTCTTCGTAAACCCAATCCACCATGCGCTGGAACATGGCCAGCTCTTCGTCGGTCTTCGGCCGCGTCATGGACATGGCATCGGCGAATTTTCCGGTCTTCACGGTGTCGAAGGTCAGGCCGAGCTTGTCGGTGGCAAGCCCCTGGACGTTGAGAAACAGGCCGAAGACACCGATCGAGCCGGTGATGGTGCCGCTCTCGGCGTAGATGCGGTCCGAGGCGGTCGAAATCCAATAGCCGCCGGACGCCGCCACGGTCCCCATCGACACGACCACGGGTTTGACGGCGTGGGTCAGCTCCAGCTCGCGCCGGATTGCTTCGGAGGCCGACACGCTGCCGCCGGGGCTGTT
>CAISJA010000195.1 GCA_903885525.1 uncultured Opitutaceae bacterium | reverse complement strand
TCTGCAATTCCTCGCCTTCTCCCGGCGTCATGGCGGCGGTTTGCACGCCCACCAGCAGGGCGCGGGAGACAATTTTCTGATCGGTGAGGAAGTCAGCCATTCGGACGAGTCAACCCTTGGTCGGCCGGCGAGTCAAACGCCGCCTCCCTATTCTGCTGCCTGGTGCGCCCTGTGGCTGGCGACACTACGCCAAACTGTCGCCCGGGCTGGCGCAGGTGGTGCCAATTGTCCCCGCTTCTCGCGCTGCGCCCGGCGGGCCCAGAGGGAGGCACCGGCGTCGGGGTTGGAACACTCCATGCAGGGCATCCGGCGAACCCTTTCAGCCATGGACACACAAAAACTGACCGTCATGTCGCGCCAAGCCGTGCAGGAAGCGCAGAACGAAGCCCGCCGCCGGGCGCACAACGAGGTGGAGACGTGGCACCTGCTCACCGCGCTCCTCAATCAGGAGGGCGGTCTGGTGCCAGCCTTGGTGGAAAAGCTCGGCCTCACGGCCAGCGCCCTGCAGCTTGCCGCCGACCGCGAGCTGGGCCGCCTGCCCAAGGTCACCGGGGCGGTGGATGTCTCGAAAATCTTTGTCACCCAGGCGCTGAATGAAGTGCTGACCCGCGCGGAGCAGGAAGCCGAAAAGCTCAAGGACGAGTATGTCAGCGTCGAGCACCTCTTCCTCGGCTTGATCGAGGTCGCCAAGCCGGCCGCGATGAAGAAGTATTTCGACAGTTTCAATCTCGACCGGGCTAAAGTGCTCAAGGAGCTCAAACTCATGCGCGGGGCCCAGCGCGTGACCACCGATAATCCCGAGGCCACCTATAATGCCTTGGAAAAGTATGGCGTCGATCTCGTCGGCCAGGCGCGGAAGGGGAAGATGGACCCGGTCATCGGCCGCGATGCCGAGATCCGCCGCACCGTCCGCATCCTCTCGCGTAAGACCAAGAACAACCCCGTCCTCATCGGCGAACCCGGCGTGGGCAAGACCGCGATCGTCGAGGGCCTGGCCCAGCGCATCCTGCGCGGCGATGTGCCGGAGGGCTTGAAGGACAAGATCATCTTCGCCCTCGACATGGGGGCGCTGGTGGCCGGGGCCAAGTACCGGGGCGAGTTCGAGGAGCGCCTCAAGGCAGTGTTGGCTGAGGTGAAGCAGGCCGAGGGCCGGATCATCCTCTTCATCGACGAACTCCACACCATTGTGGGCGCCGGCAAGACCGAAGGGGCGATGGATGCGGGCAACCTCCTCAAACCCATGCTCGCGCGCGGCGAGCTGCACTGCATCGGCGCCACCACGCTCGACGAGTACCGCCAGCACATCGAGAAGGACCCCGCGCTCGAACGCCGCTTCCAGCCTGTGCTCGTGGAGGAGCCGACGGTCGAGGACGCCATCTCCATCCTCCGCGGACTGCGTGAACGCTACGAACTGCACCACGGCGTGCGTATCCAGGACAACGCCCTTGTGGCTGCGGCCGTGCTTTCGCACCGGTATATCTCCGACCGTTTTCTGCCGGACAAGGCCATCGACCTCGTTGATGAGGCCTGCGCCATGATCCGCACCGACATCGACTCCCTCCCCACCGAGCTTGACGAGCTGCAGCGCCGGGTCATGCAGCTCGAGATCGAGGAGACGGCCCTGCAGAAGGAAAAGGACGATGCCTCGAAGCGCCGCCTCGCCGAGCTGCGCAAGGAACTGGCCGATCTCAAGGAGAAGGCCACGGCCCTCCGCGCCCAGTGGCAGAAGGAGAAGGATTCCCTTGGCCGCGTGCAAAAGGTTCGCGAAGAGCTGGAAGCCGCCCGCCTGGAGATGGCGAAGGCCGAACGTTCCTACGACCTCAACCGAATCGCCGAGCTCAAGCACGGCCGCATCCCGCAACTCGAAAAGGAACTCGCGAAGGCTGAAAAGACCGGTCCGGTGAAAGCCACTTTGGTGAAGGAGGAGGTGTCCGCCGAGGAAATCGCCGAGATTATCTCCAAATGGACGCATATCCCCGTGACCAGGCTGCTGGCCGGCGAGAAGGAAAAGCTCCTCAAGCTGGAGGACGAATTGCACCGGCATGTGATCGGGCAGGACGAGGGGGTGCGGCTCGTCAGCGAGGCCATCCTGCGCGCCCGGGCCGGCATCAAGGATCCGCGCCGGCCGATCGGCAGCTTCCTCTTCCTCGGGCCGACCGGCGTGGGCAAGACCGAGCTGGCCAAGACGCTCGCCGCCCAGCTCTTTGATTCCGAGGCGAATCTCATCCGGCTCGACATGTCCGAGTACATGGAGAAGCACAGCGTCTCCCGGATGATCGGCGCGCCCCCCGGCTACGTCGGCTACGACGAGGGTGGACAGCTCACCGAGGCCGTCCGCCGCAAGCCGTACGCGGTGGTCCTCTTTGACGAGGTGGAGAAGGCGCACCCGGATGTGTTCAACGTCCTGCTGCAGGTGCTCGATGACGGCCGGATCACCGACTCGCAGGGTCGGACGGTCGATTTCAAGAACACCGTCATCATCATGACCTCCAATCTCGGCAGCCGCTACCTGCTGGAGGGCGTGACCGGGGCCGAGATTCCCGAGAGCGTCCGCGAAAGCGTGATGAGCGAAGTACGGGCGGCGTTCCGCCCGGAATTTCTCAACCGCATCGACGAGACCGTGCTCTTCAAGCCGCTGACGCTGGAGGAAATCGGGCAAATTGTCGGCCTGCTCCTCGCTGACATCAACCGCCGGCTGGCGGACCGCCGTGTTACCGTCGTGCTTGATCCGAAGGCGAAGGAGTGGGTGGCGGAAAAGGGCTACGATCCGGTGTTTGGCGCGCGTCCGCTCAAGCGTTTCTTGCAGCGGCACCTCGAGACCCGTCTCGCCCGCGGGCTGATCGCCGGTGAGGTGAACGAGGACTCCACGGTCACCTTCAAGGTCAAAGGCGGCGAGCTGGTGCTGGGGTAAACCTGCGGCCGTCGCCGCCGCCCGCGCCGTCGCTCAGCCCGGATGGAGGGTTGCGGTCATCCCGCCCCGGCGGACCGGCTACGCCGACAGTCCCGCCGGGCCTCAACGTTTGTTGCGTCCCCGCGGGCCGAGGTGAGTGGTATGAAAACCATCCGTCGACTTCAGCCCGTAGCCGATGGCGCGATCCATCCCGATGTGGGCGCACCAGATCAGCCCGATGCCCAGCAGCGCCAGCCGGGGGTGCCCGACCAGGCTGGCTCCGAGCCCGGCAGCCAACACGAGCAGGGCGGTCGCGTACGTGTGCCCGAGGTTGTAGCACCGGGCTCCGATCCGCGGACCGGCCAGATACCCCAGCATGCTCAGGTCCGGGGCAAGCAGCAGCACGGCGAACCACATCCAGTTGAGGTGCCAGTGGGCATAGGCGAGGACAGCCGTGAAAAACACGGCGAAACCTTCCGCACGCAGCCAAGTCCGGACAAAGGAATGCTCCATCAGCGAGAGTGGACAATCCTCCCGTCAGCGGGGCGAGCAAAAATTTCCCCGGCGAACTTGTCACGCATTACGTGACAAATTGGCCGGCGCCGGAACGGGATTGGGTAGGGAGGGACAGCGCGCAGGCCTTCAACCCGCCGGGTTCAGGCCGCCCAGCGGAGGATGGCTTCGACCCGGGCGGGAGTCAGATCCCCGCGTTCGCCGAGGGCCGTCTGGCCGCGGGCGGTGAGGCGGCGGGCGACCGCGGGGGCGGTCGTGGCGGCGGAGACCTGGTAATCGGAAAGATGCGTCTTGATGCCGAGGGATTCGTAGAAGGCGCGGGTGGAGGCGATGGCGCCGTCGATGCGCGCATCCTCGGGGCCGTCGCGCAGGTCCCAGACCCGGTCGGCGTACTGGAGCAGCTTGGCGCGCTTGGTCTCGCGCTGGGCATGGAGCAGGCTGGGCAGCACGATGGCGAGCGTGCGGGCGTGGTCGATGCCGTGCAGGGCGGTCAGTTCGTGGCCGATGGTGTGGGTGGCCCAGTCCTGCGGCACGCCGGGGCTGATCCAGCCGTTGAGGGCGCAGGTGGCGGCCCAGACAAAATTCGCCCGGGCGGGGTAGTCCGCGGGCTGCGCGAGGGTCTTCGGTCCGACTTCCAGCAACGTGCGGAGTACGCCCTCGGCGAAACGGTCCTGCACGGCGGCATCGGCCGGGTAGGTGAGGTACTGCTCCAGCACATGGCAGAAGGCGTCGCCGATGCCGTTGGCGATCTGGCGTGGCGGCAGGGAGAAGGTGGTCTCCGGATCCAGGATGGAGAAGCGGGGGAAGACGGCCGGGTGGCCGAAGGCCAGCTTTTCCTGCAAGGCGCGGCGGCTGATGACCGAGAAACAATTGGCCTCGGAACCGGTGGCCGGGAGCGTGAGGACGGCGCCGAGGGGCAGGGCGGACTGGATCCCGCCGCC
>CAISJA010000194.1 GCA_903885525.1 uncultured Opitutaceae bacterium | reverse complement strand
CTTTGGCTACTGGTGCACGGACTTCCTCGTCATCCAGCGCGCCATGGCGGCGAAGGACATGAACGCTGCGCGCCGCACCCCGCTGATCGCTGCCATCCCGAAGATGCTGTTCCCGGCGCTCGTCATACTCCCGGGCATGCTCGCCATCGCCCTCTATCACAAGGGCGGTGCCGCCGGCATAGCCCTGCCGACCGGCCCCGACGGCAATCCCGATTACAACATGGTCGTGCCGGCCATGCTCTCGAAGTATCTGCCCAACGGCATGCTCGGCATCGGCCTCACCGCGCTCATGGCCTCGTTCATGTCCGGCATGGCGGGTAATGTCACCGCCTTCAACACGGTCTGGACGTATGACCTCTACCAGCGCTGGTTCAACCCGCAGGCTTCCGACGCGCACCTCATCAAGGTCGGCCGCATCACCACCATCGTGGGCCTGCTCATCAGCGCGGTCTGCGCCTATGCTGCGGCAAAATTCAACAACATCATGGACATGCTCCAGCTGGTGTTCGGCTTCGTCAACGCCCCGCTCTTTGCCATCTTCCTGCTCGGCATGTTCTGGAAGCGCGCCACCGGCCATGGTGCCTTCTTCGGCCTGCTGCTCGGCACGCTGTGCGCCGCGCTCTTCCAGGGCAACACCCTCCCCGCCGAGGCGATGGGCGTCCCCAGCGTGCTCAAGGGCGGGTGGATGGGCGTGCACCTGACTTTCGCCAGCTCGATGGCCCAGAGCTTCTGGATGGCCATCTGCGCCTTCTCCGGCTGCTTCCTCGGCACGCTCTTCATCTCGCTCGCCACCACGCCGAACCGCACAGACAGCGAACTCCGTGGCCTCGTGTACTCGCTCACGGAGAAGCCCCGGGACGACCACCTCTCCCCCTGGTACGCGCGCCCCGCCACCCTCGGCGCGCTCGTCCTCGCCGCCACGGTCGTCCTCAACCTCATCTTCTGGTAAGGATTCTTGGCACTCCGGAATCCTTCACTCTCACCCCTGGCTTTCTCTCCCATGCATCTCGATGTCCGCCTTCCGATGGGCTACCTCTTCCTCCTGCTCGGCCTCATCCTCGTGGTCTTCGGGCTGATCTCCGACCCGGCCATTTATGCCCAGCATTCGCTCGGCCAGAATGTGAACCTGCGCTGGGGGGCGGTCTTTGCCGCCTTCGGCCTCGTCATGCTCTGGCTGGCCAAGCGGGCCAAGCATACCTGAGCGGGAGCCGTGGTGCGCCCGGCGCACGCGAACCCGAAGCCGGGGCGGAAAGACGGGGACGGAAGGCTCACGGCGATCAGGCTGGTTTCGCCAGTCTGCGCAGGCGGGTTTCGAGATTCGGAGCGGCAGGAAAGACGAACAGCTTGCCTCGGCGCTTACGCAGAAGCAGTCCGCGCCGCTGCAAGGCAAGCCGGTCGCTGCGGGCGGTCTGGTAGACGATCCGATGGCTCTGCTGGTGGGCGGCGATGGTGTATTGCTGCTGCGGGTGCTTGAGGGCATGGCGGATCAACTCACCCTGGCGGTGATTCAACCGGTCGAGAGCGCGCACGCGCAGATCGAGCTCGTGCTGTTCCCGCGACTTGTGGTCGAGGTAAGTAGGGAGGGCAACGATCGCCCCCCCGGATCACCTTCGATTGGGCGACGATGAAATAGGTCAGGTCGTTGTCATCCGTTTCGGTGTAAAGAAACGAACGGCGGTACTGGGCGGGTGCCTGGCGCAGGATGTGGGAGTTGGAGATGAACTCGAAGAGCCAGTACCCGTGGTGGAGCATCGCCCAGTAGAACAGCGCCCGGGCGGTCCGGCCGTTGCCGTCCACGTACGGATGGTCGTAGGCCAGCCAGAAGTGCAGGATGATCGCACGGAGGGCCGGGTGGACAAAGCAATCGGGCGATTGGGCGTTGGCAAAATCGCACATCGCCTGGAGCCGTCGGGGCAGTTCCCCGGCTGGGGGCGGCTCGTGAAAAACCTCGCCGTTGGCATCCGCCACGACCCGGTGTTCCCCGGAGTGCCGGAAGCGTCCCGCGGCGAATGTATCCTCCAAGGTGCCGTCAGTGACCATCTGATGGATTTCAAAAACCCGCTCCGGCGTCAACGGCCCGGCCTTCACCCGGGTGATGAACTGCATCGCCGCAAAATTGTTCAGGATCATCCGTTCGCTGGTGTCGCGGGGCGGCCGGGCAAGAAAACCTGAGCGAGTGATCGCTGATGAACTCTGCGCAGTGCCGAGGAAAGGCGGCCAAAGAAAAGGGGCGCCCGCGTGGTGCGGAGCGCCCCGGAAGGAAGGGACTTGGCGGCGGGTTACTTGACGGCGGCCACCTCGGCGGCGACCAGTTCGCGGGTGCGGGCCTTGGCGTCGGCGAGGGGCAGCTCACCCTTGTCGAGCTTGGCGAGGAAGGCCTTCTGGGCGAGGTAGTCTTTGTTCACCAGGCCGGCCTTGCTCTGGAAGAGGCGCCACGACTTGCGGCGTTCGACGGCGAAGAGGACCATCTGGCGGGTGACGGCGTAGTATTTCACCTTCCCGTGCTCCTCGGCCTTGATGTAGCTGCCGAAGTCGGGGACGTAGGAGCGGTGGGCCGGGTCGAAGACGCGGCGGTTCACGACGTCGTCCTGGGTGACAAAGGCGAGCTGGTCGTCGAGGAGCGTGAGCCGGGCGGCCTCCTCCTCCTTGATCGCCTTGACGTGCTTGCGGAAGCGCGCCTCGGAGATGGCCCAGTGGGCGACGGTGAAGCTGTACTCGGCGCCGTCGGTGGCGTACTTGGTGCGCCACCAGTCGCGGTCGACCGAGGGGTTGCCCTTGAGGTCGAAGGACTCCTGCACGGTTTCGCCGCGGCGTGGATTGAAGATGAACTCCGGCATGCCGCGGGCATCGCGCACGAGCTTGGCCTGGTCGGCGCTCATGTTGTCGCCCACGCCATGCTCGGGCTGGCAGGTGGTGTAGCACTGGAAGAAGGCGGTGCCGCGGTACTCGAGGCCGTCGAGGATGGCCTTGTAGAGTTTGGCCGCGTTGGCCATCGAAACTTGGGCGATGAAGGGCGAGCCGTGGCCGCTGGTGAGGATCTCGGCCACATTCTTCTTCTCCGTCAGCTTGCCCTGGGAGGCGTGGCCGAACTGGTTCATGTCGTAGCCGCCGAGCATCGTGGAGGAGTCGGAGTTCTGGCCGCCGGTGTTGGAATACACCTGGGTGTCGAGCATGAGGATCTTCACGTTCGGGCGGTTTTGGAGGACGACCTTGGAGACGTTCTGGAACCCGATGTCGCCGAGGGCGCCGTCCCCGCCGATGGCCCAGACCTTGGGAAGCTCGCGGAGCTCCTGTTCCGTCATGAGCGCGTCGTCGAGATGGGTGAGGATGAAGTAGTCGCGGGCGTCGATCACCTTCTCCGTCCGGTCGAGGAGGGCGTCGGCGAGGCGCTCGGGCACGACGGAGCGGCGGGCGTGGTTGACGATGGTGGACTCGGCCATGAGCCAGGAGATGGTGGCGCCGTCCTGGAAGAGGGAATTCATCCAGGGGTACGGGTGCGGGTTGCCCGGGGGGGTGGAGCCGTAGACGGTGTTGCAGCCGGTGCTGGCGCCCATCATCATCACGGACATGCCGTTGGCGCGGCGGCCGTCGACGGCCTGCAGGTCGCGGTGGTTGAAGGCGTCCTGTTCGAGGACGGCGGCGAGGCCGGTGATGATCTGGGCGTCGGTGAAGGTGCCGTGGCTGGCCTCGTAGGCGGCGATGCGGCCGGCGGTGTCCTGCTCGTTCTCGCCGCCGAGGCCGGCGATGGCGTGGAGGAAGGTTTTCCGGTAGAGCGCGTAGCCGGCGGCATGGCGGGCCTTCAGGTCGGCGAGCTTCTGGGTGCCTTCGGCCTGGAGGCGGGCGGCCTTGGCGCGGAGGCGTTCGGCCTTCCGGTGGTAGAGTGGCCGCATGTAGGCTTCGGTGACGGTGGCGACGGAGCGGAGCACGCTCTTTTCGCCGCAGCCGGCGCAGGCGCCGTCGCCCGAGACGAGGGCTTCGTAATTGCGACGCACCATGAGGTGGTTGCGCAGGGCGGCCTCGCGGGAGGCGGCGGCATCGCTGTCGTTGTAGAGGCCGAGGTACTTCTGGGGAGTGTCGGGCAGGAGGCGGGAGAAGATCTGCGCCGTCGTGAGCTGGGCGTTGAGGTCTTCGGTCTCGCGCGTCATGCGCAGGGCGTCGTGGTCGCCGCAGACCTGCACGCATTCGCCGCAGCCCTTGCAAAGGTCGGAGACGAAGATGGAGAACAGGCCGCCGGCGCCGGGGGTCTTGGTCTCGAGCGAGCGGAAGATGGCGGGGACGTTCGAGTAGGCGAGGGGGAGCTGGCCGAGGATGGTGGTGAACTGGGTGCGGGCCTCCGCGGAGACGGAGGTGAGGGCGTCGACCTCGGCGCGGACGATGGCCTGGAAGGGGACGTTGGTCTTGGCCTTGACGGACTCGACCATCCTGGCGCGGGCGCGGGCTTCGAGGCCGGGGAGCTCGGCGCCGAAGTGCTGGCGCTGCTCGCGGTCGGTGACGTAGTTATTCACCGCGGTCTTGAGGATGGTGGTGATATCCTGCGCCATGTTGGGCAGCGCGGTGTCGGGGCACACGGAGATGCACTCCATGCACTGGGTGCAATTCTCGGCGATGTAGACCGGGGTCTCGCGGCGGGCGACGTACTTCGACTGGGTGGCGCCGGTGCCGGAGGCCATGACGCCAACGGAGGCGAGGGCACCCGCCGGTTGGTGGTAGCCGAGGCCGGCGCGGAACTCGCTGTCGAACTTGGCCACGCTTTGGACGGGGAGGCGGGCGGGCTGGGCGGCGGGGGCGGAGACGCCGCAGGTGGCGGTGCCGCAACCGGCGGTCGGGATCAGCTCGCGGCCGGGCAGCGGGCGGAGCGGCGGGGTGCGCATGGAGGAGCGGTCCGGATCGCCGGCGGCGCCGATTTTGATCTCGATGACGCGGCGGAAGCCCTCGGTCATGACCGTCATGTTGGAATTCACGACGGCGTCGCCAAAGCGGCCGAATTTTTTCACATACTGCTTCTGCACGCTCTCGAGAAATTTCTCTTCGGTGATGGCGTAGGTCGTGAGGAAGGGGCTGACCTTGAAGAAGGCGCCGAGGAAGGAGTTGCCCTGCATGCGGAGCTGCAGCTCGGCCTGGCTGGTCGCCTTGCGCGCGATCTCGAAGCCGGGGAGGATGAAGACGCGGATGTGGTTGTCCTGGACAAACTGCCGGTACTTGGCGGGGATGCGCTGCCAGGCGACCTCGGGGGTGTCGCCGGATTCCCAGACGAGCGAGCCGCCCTGCTTCAGGCCTTCGAGCGGGTTGGTGTGGGTGAAGGCCTTCGGGTCGCAGCAGAGAACAACGTCGACGTGGTTGAGCTCGCAGTTGACGCGGATGCGCTCGGGGGCGACGGTCAGGTAGTAATTGGTGGGGGCGCCCTTCTTCTCGGAGCCGTACTTCGGGTTGGCCATCACGTTGAGCTTTTCGACGAGCTTGCCGGCGGCGTCGCGGACGTTGTCGCGCTCGGAGATGTACTGGCCGAACTCGCCGATGAGCTCGCCGAGGTTCTTGCCGGTGGTGATCATGCCCCAGCCGCCGATGGAGTGGAAGCGGACGGCGATGGCGCCGGCGGGCAGGAGGGAGGGCGTGTCCTTGCTGAGGACGGCATAGGGGTGGTCGACGCCGAGGACGAAGAAGGTCTCGCCGTCGGCGGCACCGCGGCCGTCCTTGCGCCGGGAGGCGCCGGTGGCGAACTCGTAGGCACCGAGGGTGTGCTCGGGGCGGAAGTCGCGGGAGCCGATGCCGTAGCTGCCGCGGAAGAGGCGGGGTGTCTCTGCGGCGGTGAGGGTCGGGAGGCTGCCGCCGTACTTGCCGGCCTCGTTGGCCTTGCTGAAGGCGACGCGCAGGTCGCGGCCGAGCGGGTTGTCGCCGGAGAGGCCCTCGTCGGTGCGCTCAAGGACGATGACGTTCTTCTTGCCGCGGAGGGCGTTGATGATCGCGGCCTCGGGGAACGGGCGGATGACGTTGATGTGGATCGAGCCGACCTTGGCGTTGCGCTGCTCGCGCAGGTAGTCGCAGGCGGCCTCGATGTTGTCGGCGGCGGAGCCCAGCGAGATGAAGACCGTGTCGGCGTCCTCGGTGCGGTACTGGGAGATGAGGCCGTAGGAGCGGCCGGTGAGGGCGGCGTAGTCGGCGAAGGATCGTTCCAGGAAGCCGAGGATGGGCTCGTTGAAGTTGTTCCGGCGCGCCACGACACCGTTCATGTGGTGCTCCTGGTTTTGGACCGGCCCGAGGAGGACGGGGTTCTGCAGGTTGACCATCTCGGGCACCCGGCGGCGTTGGGGGCCGAAGAGTTCGCGCTGGGCCGGGGTGGGGCAGTCGATCTGGTCGTCCGAGGCACCGAGGAACTCGCGGAGGAGCTCGGCTTCGGGGGCGAGGTAAGTGCGCTCCGAATGGGTGGAGAGCATGCCGTCCTGGATGTTCATGCCTGGATTGAGGGCGAGCTCGGTCACCCGGCGGAGGATGACGGCCTGGTCGGCAGCCTGCTGGGCGTCGCGGCCCATGAGCATGATCCAGCCGGTGTCGAGGGCGGTGTAGATGTCGTCATGGCCGCAGTGGATGTTGAGGGCGTGCTTCGTCAGGGCGCGGGCGCCGATCTCGAGCACCATCGTTGAGAGTTTGCCCGGAGCGTGGAAATACTGCTCCATGGCGTACACGATGCCCTGGCCGGAGGTGAAATTGACGGTGCGCTTGCCGGTGACGGCGAGGGCGGTGGCGCCGCCCTGGGCGGCATGCTCGCCTTCGGTTTCGACGGCGACCTTCTGCTGGCCCCAGACGTTGAGTTCACCTTGGGCAAAGGACTGCTGGTAAATCTCGCCGCCTTCCGTCGAGGGGGTGATGGGGTAGAACACGCCACCCTCCGTGATGCGGGTTTCCACCCACTGGGTGACCAGCTGGTTGCCGTTGCAGGTCACCCGGATACCCGGGTACTTCGGCTGGTGCTGGCCGGATGGAGAGGACGATGCGTTGGAGCCTGGAGAGGAGGACATGGAGGATAAGCCTATTTAAGGGGGTTACCAACGTGGGTCAGAAGCCGGGCAAGGGAAAGCAGAAATGTAGGGGAAGTAATTTCGTTTCGCCGGCCGCACGCCAAAGAAAATTCACACCCGGAACGCGCCGCCGGGATTCGTGCGCCTGAAATCAGGAATGTTTCGATGGGCCCCGCCGGGCTAAAGTCCTCCTGATCGGGGGCATGAGCCCGACCGAGACGGTCGCTTAGGTCATTATATGACAGATATTAATAAATGCATATATCCCTTGAAGATTGCCTGGGCTGGTCCGGCCGGCAAGGAGCGCGTGAGGAATAGCAAGCGCCGCGCAGAGGCCCGGGCAGCATTCCAGTAATAATATAAATTTTAATGTCCGGAAAAGCCCTCCCGCTCATGCCCAGCCCGAAACCTGCCCAAGCCTACTCCACTTTGGACGCGAACGAAGCCGTCGCCTCCGTCGCCTATCGCCTGAATGAGTTGATTGCGATCTATCCGATCACACCCTCTTCGCCGATGGCAGAATCCTGCGACGAATGGGCAAGTGTCGACCGCCCAAATCTTTGGGGGTCGGTGCCGAAGATTGTCGAGATGCAGTCCGAAGGTGGGGCCGCGGGTGCCGTGCATGGGGGCATGCTGGGCGGGGTGCCCACCACCACGTTCACCGCCTCACAGGGCCTGCTCCTGATGATCCCCAACTTGTATAAGATCGCCGGAGAGCTGCTGCCTTTGACCCTGCATGTGAGCGCCCGGGCTCTGGCGGCCCAGGGGCTGTCGATTTTCGGCGATCACTCGGACGTCATGGCCTGCCGGGCGACCGGCTGTGCCCTGCTTTGCAGCAACTCCGGGCAGGAGGCGCATGATTTCGCCCTGGTGGCGCATGCCGCCAGCTACCGTGCGCGCCTCCCCTTCATCCATTTCTTCGACGGCTTCCGCACCTCGCACGAGGTTTCCAAGCTCTCGCTCCTGACGGACGACCAATTGCGGGCCGTGATCGACGAACAGGACATCGCCGCCTTCAAAGCGCGCGGCCTGTCGCCCGACCAGCCGGGCATCCACGGCACCGCGCAAAATCCCGACGTCTATTTTCAGGGCCGCGAGGCGGTCAACCGTTTCTACACCGCCTTGCCAGCCACGGTGCAGGAGATGTTTGACAAGCTGGCTGCCGCCACCGGCCGCCAGTACAAGCTGTTCGACTATTACGGCCATCCCGGGGCGGAGCGTGTGGTGGTGGCGATGGGCAGCTCGATCGACACCCTGGCCGAGACGGCGGAATACCTCGCCGCCGGAGGGGAGAAGGTCGGGGTCATCGCCGTGCGGCTGTTTCTGCCCTTCCCGGTGGAGGCTTTTCTCGCCGCCCTGCCCGGGACCGTGCAGTCCATCGCCGTCCTCGACCGCACCAAGGAGCCGGGCAGCCTGGGCGAGCCGCTCTACCTGAACATCCTCGCTGCGCTGGCGGAAGGGCGCTCGCCCCTGGCGGCCTCCGCCCGCGTCGTCGGCGGCCGCTACGGCCTGGGCTCGAAGGAATTCACCCCGGGCATGGTCAAGGCGGTGTTCGACAACCTCGCCGCCACCTCGCCCCGCCACCGCTTTACGGTCGGCATCAACGACGACGTCACCGGCACCTCGCTGCCCTACGACGCAGCCTTCGACATCGAGGGGCCCGACGTCCGCCGCTGCGTCTTCGTGGGCCTTGGCGCCGACGGCACCGTCGGGGCGAACAAGAACTCGATCAAGATCATCGGCGAGCAGACCGAAAATTTTGCCCAGGGCTACTTCGTCTACGACTCGAAAAAATCCGGCTCGATCACGACCTCGCACCTGCGTTTCGGCCCGCGCCCAATCCGCGCCCCGTACCTGATCACGTCGGCCGGCTTCGTCGCCTGTAGCCAGTTCAGCTTCATCGGCCGCACCAATATCCTGGGCTACGCCGCCCCCGGAGCCACGGTGCTGCTCAACTCGCCCTATCCGGCGGAGGACACCTGGTCGCGGCTCCCGCGCGAATGGCAGGAGCAGTTGATCGCGAAAAAGCTCCGGCTCTACGTCATCGACGCGACGAAGGTTGCCCAGGCCAGCGGCATGGGCCGCCGGACCAACACCGTCCTACAGACCTGTTTCTTCGCCCTCTCCGGCGTCCTCCCGCAGGACGAGGCGATCAAGCAGATCAAGAAGGCCATTGCGAAGACCTACGGCCGCAAGGGCGAGCAGATCGTCCAGATGAACTACGCCGCAGTCGACGCCGCCCTCGCCGCCCTGCAGAACGTCCCGATCCCGGAGGCACCCAGCGCCGACGCTGTGGCCACCGTGCCGCCCTCCTACGCCCATGCCCCGCAATTTGTCCGCGAGGTCACCGCCCGCCTCCTCGCCGACCAAGGCGACCTGATGCCGGTGAGCGCGATCCCGTGCGACGGCGGCTGGCCGACGGGCACGACCCGGTTTGAAAAGCGCAACATCGCCCTCGAAATCCCCTCCTGGGACCCGGCGGTCTGCATCCAGTGCAACAAGTGCGCGCTGATCTGCCCCCACGCCGCCATCCGCGCGACGTATTGCGCCCCGGCCGCCCTCGCCGCCGCGCCCGAGGGCTTCGCCTCCGCCCCCTTCCGCTCCAACGAGCACCCCGGCCAACGCTACCTCATCCAGGTCGCGCCCGAGGATTGCACCGGCTGCTCGCTCTGCGTGCAGGTCTGTCCCGCCAAGGACAAGACCAACCCCCGCCACAAGGCGATCGACATGGTGCCCCAGCCGCCGCTCCTCGAGACGCAGCGCCGCCACTGGGACTTCTTCCTCGGCCTGCCCGCGCCCGACCGCACCAGGCTCGATCTCACCACGGTCAAGGGCACGCAGTTCCTCACCCCGTTGTTCGAGTTTTCCGGTGCCTGCGCAGGCTGCGGCGAGACGCCATACCTGAAGCTCCTCACCCAGTTGCTCGGCGACCGCCTGCTCATCGCCAACGCCACCGGCTGCTCCTCCATCTACGGCGGCAACCTGCCCACGACCCCCTACTGCAAAAACAGCGACGGCCGCGGCCCGGCCTGGGCCAACTCACTCTTTGAGGACAACGCCGAGTTCGGCCTGGGCCTGCGCCTCGCCGTCGACCTGCGCCACCGCACCGCCCGCACCCTGGTGGAAAAGCTCGCCGGCCCGCTCGGCCCCCTCGCCCGCGAGCTGCTCGACGCCGACCAGTCCGGCGAGGCCGGCATCGCCGTCCAGCGTGCCCGCGTCGCGGCGCTCCGCCTGGCGCTCAACCCACTGGCGGGCGCCGACGCCCGCCAGCTCGAGATCGTGGCCGACGAGCTGGTCAAGAAGTCCGTCTGGATCGTCGGTGGCGACGGCTGGGCCTACGACATCGGCTACGGCGGACTCGACCATGTCCTCGCCTCCGGCGCCAACGTCAAGGTGCTCGTCCTCGACACCGAGGTCTACTCCAACACCGGCGGCCAGGCTTCGAAGTCCACGCCCACCGGCGCGGTCGCCAAGTTCGCCTCCGGCGGCAAGGCGATGGCGAAGAAGGATCTCGCCCTCATTGCGATGCAGTACGGCCACGTCTACGTCGCCCGCGTCGCCATGGGCGCCAAGGACAGCCAGACCGTCGCGGCCCTCCGCGAGGCCGAGGCCTATCCCGGTCCGGCCCTGGTCATCGCCTACTCGCACTGCATCGCCCACGGCTTCCCGCTGCACCTCGGCGTGGAGCAGCAGAAGCTCGCGGTCGACACCGGTTACTGGCCGCTCTTCCGCTACGACCCGCGCCTCGCCGAGAAGGGCGAAAACGGCCTCCGCCTCGATTCCGGCGCCCCGAAGACCGAACTCGCCAAGTTCACGGCCAACGAGACGCGCTTCGGCATCCTCCGCAACATCGCCCCCGCTCGGGCCGCCGAGCTGGCCACGCAGGCGCAGGCCTACGTGAAGCAGCACTACGCGCTCTACCAGCATCTGGCCCAGCCGGCTGTCCAGCCCGCCTCCCCTCTGGCCGCCGCCCACTGAGCCCCACCCCGCCCCCCCTCCCACCATGAATCTGGAGACCACCTACCTCGGCCTGAAACTGCGCAATCCCCTCGTCGTTGGCGCGTCGCCCCTCGGCGACCAGGCCGAGACCTGCCTCAAGCTGCAGGAGGCCGGCGCCGCCGCCCTCGTGCTGCGCTCGCTCTTCGAGGAGCAGATCAGCCAGGAGCAGCAAAACCTCCTCCACGCGGTCGAGGACGCCGCCGGGAGCAACCCCGAGGCCACGTCGTATTTCCCGGCTTACGGGGATTACCAGCTCACGCCCGACCAGTACCTCCGCCAGATCGGCCTGTTGAAAAAGGCGCTGCACATCCCCGTTATCGCCTCGCTCAACGGTTCCGGCGCGGGCGGCTGGACCGGCTACGCGCGCCGCTGCGCAGAGGCGGGTGCCGATGCCATCGAGCTCAACCTCTACGAGCTGGTGACCGATGGCACCGTGTCGGCCGAGCAGACCGAGGCCGGCATGCTTGCGACCGTCCGCCGCGTCGTGGGGGCGGTGCAGGTTCCCGTGGCGGTGAAGATCTCCGCGTTCCACACCTCGCCCGCGCACTTCGCCCTCTCCCTGGAGCGCGCCGGCGCGGCCGGCGTCGTCATCATGAACCGCTTCCTCCAGCCCGACCTCGACATCGAGGAACTGGAGGTCAAGCCGCGCCTCCTCCTGTCGGACTCCTCCGAGCTTCTCCTCCGCCTGCGCTGGCTCGCGATCCTTTCCCCGCAGCTCCAAAAATCATCGCTGGCGGTGTCCGGCGGCGTGCATACGGCCAACGATGTGGTGAAAGCGATCCTCGCCGGCGCGGACGCTGTCCAGGTCGTTTCCGCCCTGCTGGCTAGGGGCCCCGCGGCCCTGGCCGGGCTGGTCGGCGGATTGGAGCAATGGATGGCCGCGCACGACTACGAGAGCGTCGCCCAATTCCGGGGCATCATGGACCTGACCCACTGCCCCGACCCCTCCGCCTTCGAGCGCGCCAACTACATGAAAGTCCTGCAAAGCTGGAAAACGTAAGGCCCTTGCGTCCGCCGATTGTCATGAAGGGCGGGGTCGCCAAACCCCGCAGCCGGCATGCCGCTGGAGGGCGGCATCTCCGAATGCCGCCGCCAGAAAACCACGAATGGGCCCGTTACCCCCGGAGCGGCTCCGCCTCAACCGAAACCAAGGGGGTAACCACAGAGGGACTGACCCACTCTTTCTCGTTCTCTCGTCCGATGTATCCAATGTGGCGCCTCTGAAACCAAGGCAGGGTTAACCACGAATGAACACGAATTGACACGAATGGGATCGGGATTGCCTCCGTGCTATCAGTGCCATCCGTAGTCAAAATGAGTCGCAGGATTTACACCAAGCTGGCGACCGGGCGGAGGCCATACGACGCGGTGCTGATGCTCAAGATCCTGATCCTGCAGAGGCTCTACCATCACTCCGACGAGCAGGTCGAGTTTCAGATCACCGACCGGTTGTCGTTCACTCGCTTTCTGGAGCTGAAGCTGGGCAGCAAGATTCCCGACTTCTCCACGGTGTGGCG
>CAISJA010000193.1 GCA_903885525.1 uncultured Opitutaceae bacterium | reverse complement strand
TGAAGTTTTCGATTTGCATGGCGGGGGTAGTCCCCGACCCTTATAAACAAAGCTTATTTGCATTCCAACCTAAAAGCACCCCTCATAGATGTTTATCGACTATGAAACTTTCCGGCAGCGGGCCGACCGGCTGCGGCAGCTGATGCGCCAGGCCTGCCTGGCCGCGGGCCGGCCGCCCGGGGAAGTGAGCCTGTTGCCGGTCACGAAGACGCACCCGCCCGCCGCGGCGGAGTATGCGGCGCGCGCCGGCTTCACCGCCGTCGGCGAGAACCGCGTGCAGGAGGCCGTGGAAAAGCAGCCCGGCGTGTCGCTGCCGCTGCGCTGGGAGCTGATCGGCCATCTCCAGTCGAACAAGACCCGGACCGCCGCCACCCGCTTCGACCGCGTGCAGAGCGCCGACAGCGGGAAGCTGCTCCGCCAGCTCGACCGGGCCGCCGGCGAGCTCGGCCGGCGGCTGCCGGTCCTCCTGCAGATCAACGCCGGCCAGGACCCCGCCAAATTCGGGGCCGATCCAGCCGAGGCGCCGCGCCTGCTCGACACCGCCCTGGCCTGCCCCGGCCTGCAGGTCGACGGCCTCATGACCATCGCCCCCCTGGGTGCCACTCCGGACGAAACCGCCGAGCACGCGCGGCGCACCTTTGCCGCGCTGCGCCTCCTCCGCGACGACCTGGCGGGACGGCACGGCACTCCCCTAGCCGAATTGTCCATGGGCATGTCCGGGGACTTCGCCCTCGCCATCGCCGCCGGCAGCACGCTCATCCGCGTCGGCACGGCGCTCTACGGCCCGCGCGATCCCTGGCCTGCGGCCTGACCCGAAGTTTGCCGCAGGCGCAGCTTGGTTCCGCGTTGCCACGGGCGGGGAAAGAGCTTCGCTGGCGGCGTGGAAGACAATCTCCTCACGGCCTCCGAGAAAGCCGCCCTGACGGCCCTGCTGGATGATCCCTCCCCGGCCGTCCGGCAGGGGCTGCTCGGCCATTTTGAGCGCCACGGCCGCGCGGCCGGTGAATTCCTCCTCGCCGTCTCCGCCGGGTCCGACCAGCCCGCGGCCGAAGCCGCCCGCACCTTCCTGCGCGAGCTCCGGCTGTCCGACCCGGTCACCGATTTCCGGGACTTCATCTCGTCGCTCCACTACGAGCTGGAAAGCGGCTTCATCCTCCTGAACCGCACGCAAAACCCCGCGCTCGACGTCGCGGCGGTGCGGGCGCGGCTGGACACCCTGGCCGCCCGTTTCCGGAAACTCCGCCCCCTGGGCCGCGGCCTGCGGGCGCAATGCCTGCTGCTCAACCAGGTCCTGTTCACCGAGGTGGGGCTGCGCGGCAACCATGAGAATTACGGCGATCCGCTGAATCTGTTTCTCGACCAGGTGCTGGAGCGGCGCACGGGGCTGCCCATCTCGCTCGCCATCGTCTACCTGCTCGTCGCCCAGCGGGCCGGGCTCGAGCTCGAACCCGTCGGCGCCCCCGGCCATTTTCTCATCGGCGCCTACGAGCCGGGGGCCCCGTTCTTCATCGACGCCTTCCACGGCGGCCAGCTCCTCGAGCCGGACGAGGTCTTCGCCCGGCTCAAGGCCATGCATCATGCCCCGCAGCTCGGTGATCTCGCCCCCACTCCCGTGCGCGAGGTGCTGGTGCGCTGCTGCCGGAACCTGGCCAGCCACTACGCCGCCGCCCAGGACCACGGCCGCGCCCGGCTTTACGCGGGATTTGTGGCTGATTTTGAAGCCGTGCACGAACGCTCGGCGCAGCCTTGAGCCGCCCATGACCGGCGACCCCCATCCCGTCCTGCGCCTGTCGGACCTGCCCGGCTGGTCCGCGCCCGGCCCCAGTCTCGGGCTGCTCGGCCACCCGGTCGCCCACTCGGTCAGCCCCGCCATGCACACGGCGGCGCTGGCGGGCCTCGCCGCGCTCGAGCCCCGCTTCGCCACCTGGCACTATCACCGGTTCGACCTCCCCCCCGCCGATCTGCCCCGCGCGCTCGCCCTGCTCCACGCCCGGGGATTCGCCGGGCTCAACCTCACGGTGCCGCACAAGGAGGCGGCGCTCGCGCTCGCGGCCAGCGCCGACGATTTTGCCCGCGCCGCCGGTGCCGCCAACACCCTCCTCCGCACCGCGACCGGCTGGCACGCCGCCAACACCGACGGGCCCGGCCTCGCCGCCGCTTTGCGCAGCGAACTGCACCTGCCGCTGGCCGGGCGGCCCGTCATCCTGCTGGGCGCGGGCGGTGCCGCCCGCGCCGCCGCCGCCCAATGCCTCGGGGAAGGCGTCGCCGCCTTGTGGATCGGAAACCGCGGACCCGACCGGCTCGCCGCCCTGGTCCGCGACCTGCAGCCGCTCGCCCGAAACCAGCCGATCCAGGCTTTCTCCCTCAGCGAGCCCCCGGCCGCCTTGCCGGAAGAGGCCATCGTGATCAATTCCACCTCGGTCGGACTGCGGCACGAGACGACGGGCCCGATCGACCTGCGCCGGCTGCGCGCCCCGGCCGGGGTATTCGACATGATCTACAACCCGCCCGTCACCGCCCTGCTCCGCCAGGCCGCCGCGCTGGGCCTGCCGCATGCCGACGGCCTGTCCATGCTGGCGCAGCAAGGTGCCCAGGCGCTTTCCCGCTGGACCGGACGGCCGGTCTCCGCCGCCGTCATGCATCAGGCCGCCCGCACCGCCCTCGCCGCCGCCTCCTCCTGATGTCCTCCCTGTCCGAAATCACCCGCCTGGCGCCCTGGTTCGTTCCCGCGCTGGTCTTCCTCCTCGGCGCCTGCCTCGGCAGCTTCCTCAATGTCTGCATCCACCGCCTCCCGCGCGGGGAATCCGTGGTGACGCCGGGCTCGCATTGCGCCTGCGGCCAGCCGCTCGCCTGGCACGACAACCTCCCTGTTCTCGGCTGGTTCCTGCTCCGCGGCCGGGCCCGCTGCTGCGGCCGGCCCTTCAGTTTCCGCTATCCCCTCATCGAGTTGCTCACCGCGGTGCTCTGCACCCTGAGCTGGCAGCTCTTTCCCGCCGGGCCGGCCGTGGGCGGCATGGTGCTGGTCCTGCTCGTGCTGGGCGCCACCTTCATCGACCTCGACCACCTGATCATTCCCGATATCTGCAGCATCGGAGGGGCGGTGGGCGGAGTGCTGCTCTCCCTCTGGCTGCCGGCCTTGCACGGGATCTCGTCCGACTATTTTTTCCTCGCCTCCCTGCGCAGCGGCCTCGCCTCCGTGCTGGGTGTGCTCGTCGGCTCCGGGCTCATCCTCTGGATTTCCCTGCTGGCCGAGGCCGTGTTGAAAAAGGAGGCGCTGGGATTTGGCGACGTGAAATTCCTCGGCGCGCTGGGGGCCTTTCTGGGCTGGAAGGGGGCGGTCTTCTCCCTGTTTGGCGGCGCGGTCCTCGGCTGCGGCTGGGTGGCCTGGCTCGCGTTGGAGCTGAAAGTGACGGGCCGGCGCGCCTGGCTGGCCCCGAAAATCGAAACCCCCGAAGGCGAGCCCACCGACCGGGTCGGCTTCGGGGTGCGCGTCAGTTTCGGCCCGATGCTGGGCGCCGCCGCCCTGTGCTATTTTTTCTTCCTCCGGTCCCGGGTCGACGCCTACTTCGACCATCTGTGGTTCCTGTTCTGAACCCGCTCAGACCGGGCGGAGTATCTTCACCGCCGCCGGCGCGTTCCCCTCCAGGCTGGCCCCGGCCGCCACCTCCAGCTGCCACAAAGTGAGCATGGCAAGGGCGGCGAACCCGCCGGCCTCCTTCGCCGCGGACCGGATTTCCCCGATCTTGCGGCCCGCTTGGTAAAGGGGAGCATGGGGCGCGGGCGGAGCGCCGCTTCCCTGCACCACATGCAACCGGCGCCGGACCTGGCCGATGTTTTTCAACCGATTGGCCACTTCCTGCCCGAGATAGCAGCCCTTGGTGTAGCACACCGCCACGTTTTCCAAGCCTCCCTCCTGGGGCAGATCGCCCGGGCCGAGATCTTCCGGCACGGCCGGGCGCCCGGCCAGGATGCGGGCGCGCCTCCATTCCTCCCGTTCAACCGGGATGGCACCGGCGGCCCACCACCGCTCCCACCATCCTCCCCCCGCCCCGACGGGCACCAAGAGGCGGAACGATTCCCAAGCCCCCACTTTTTCCCAAAAAAACAGTCCGTCTTTTTCCCGCCCGAGTCGGCCGTGCGCCGGAATTTCCGCCAGCACCTGACGGCAGATCGCGGCCGTCTCCGGTCCCCAAAGAATAATCTCATTCCAATCCGCGCTCACGTCGGCGCCTTCCACCTCGTCCGCGATCACATGACGCATCACCAGGGACAATGGCGCGGGCTGGCTCCCTGATTCCGGAAACACGATGACAAATTCCTGCTCGGCCGTGCGCAAAATCTGGCTCTCAGCCTGCACGCGGCCCTTTTCCGTGAGCCACAAACCATAGGCGACGCTGCCCGGCGGACCTGACAAATCTTGGCTGAATTGTCCTTGCAGGTAGGTTTTGGCATCCGCTCCGCTTAAACTTAAAACGGATGCTCGATTTTTTATAATGTTGTTATTCAATGGAGTAACGTCAAAGAATAATACCTTTCTGAAAAAATATGCTTGCCGAGACCGTAAAAGGATTATTCAAAGATGGCCGTATTAGTTTACGAACCTTGGGAACAAAGTACCGAGAGTTCAATCAAAGTTTACTTCTCCCGCCTAGCGGGA
>CAISJA010000192.1 GCA_903885525.1 uncultured Opitutaceae bacterium | reverse complement strand
GCCCGCCAAAGATCAATCCCCGGCCGCAGAAAAGGCTGGCTCCGCGGAGGGGTTTGGAAACACTGGCGCCAGCTGGGCCACTCTCTGGCAGCGCACTCCCCCACCGGCACCATGCCCCACCCCGACCGCGACAGTCCCGGGTCCGCCCCGCAGGAAGCCCCTTCCGTGCTCCTGCTCGATGATGAACCCGCCTACATCGACCTGCTGGGCCAGCTCCTGGCCACGCACCTTGCCTGCCCGGTGCATTGTTACGCTCACCCGGCCGAGGCGCTGCAGAACCTGGCGCGCCATAACCTCGGCCTGATCGTGACGGACTATCACATGCCCGGCATGAACGGCTTTGAATTCATCGCGGAGGTGCAGCGCCGCTACCCGGGCTTGCCGGTCATCATGATCACCGCCCACGAGGTGCACGGCAGCCGACACCCGGTTGCCGGCCTCCCCGCCCTGAAGGCGGTGGTGCGAAAACCGTTCCGGTGGGCGACCCTGGCCGAGCAAATCGCGCTCCATTGGCGGCGGGCGCCGGCACCGCCCGCGCCCGCCGCGACCGGGTCGGACGGAATCTGATCCGCCCCGGCGGCACCGGCTTAGCGCCGGCGGGCGACCACCTTCAGCCCCGTATTGTCCGCCTGGAGCCGGAAGATCCGGCTGCGCAAATTCACCCCCGTGAAGGCCGCCGCCATGGCGCGGCCCACCCGGGCCGCGCGGGCCGGCCGGGTGACGCAAAGCACGCTCGACCCGCTCCCGCTCAGCCACCCGGTGAGCGCGCCGGCCGCCACCCCGGCATCGATCGCGGCGCGCGCCCCGGGAATCAGGGGCAGCCGGTAGGGCTCATGCATGTAGTCGCACACGGCGTGGCGGAGGCGGTCGTACTCGCCCGACAGGATCGCCGCCACGACGTAGGCCGCGCTGTTGATGCTTTTCACCGCCTCGAAATAGGGCAGTTCGCGCGGCAGGATGCCGCGGGCCTTCTTGGTCTGCAGCTCCTGCTCCGGGGAAACCACCACAAAGCTGAGGTCGCGCCCGATCGGACGCCGCACCACCCCGGCCAGCCCGCCGGTCTGGGGATCGCACCGCGCCACGCAAAAGCCGCCGAGCACGGCCGGCGTGGCGTTGTCGGGGTGGCCTTCCAGATGGGTCACCAGCGAGCAGAGATCATCCTTCGTCAGCCCGGCGCCGGCCAGTTCGTTCAGCGCCGCCACCACCCCGGCGCGCAGGGTGACGCTCGAGCCGAGCCCCCGCGACATGGGCACATCGCCCTCGATGTGAAAAGTGAAGCCAAACTCCTCCACCCCGGCGCGGACAAAAAAGACCCGGGCCGCCTCGTCCGCCATCTCCAGGCCGGCTGCATCCGCCGGCAAGCGTGCCCGGGCACCGCGCCAGTCGCCGCGCTCCAGCGTGACCTCGTTGTACACCGTGAGCGCCAGCCCGAGCGTGTCGAAGCCGGCGCCGCAGTTGGAGGTGCTGCCCGGTACGCGGAGGGTGACGCTCCGGGTCCGGCGCGGGACGGGACGGGACGGGGAAAAACTCGGTTTCATTTGCGGAATTTCAGGGCGCGGCGGGCTTCCAGGTTCAGCTCACGCTTTTTGATGTCGTCGCGCTTGTCGAACTGCTTCTTGCCGGAAGCGGTGGCGATCTCGACCTTAACGAGGGCCTCCTTGAAATACAGCCGCAGGGCCACGAGCACCCGGCCGCCCGTCTCGACCGCCTGCTGGAGCTTGCGGATTTCATTGGCCTTGAGCAGGAGCTTGCGCGGCCGGCGGGGGGCGTGCTGCGAGGGCCCGCCGTGGGAATATTCCTCGATGTAGGCCCCATGCAGCCAGACCTCGCCTTTTTCCAGGCGGGCGTGCGCGTCGGCCAGCTGCACCTTGCCGGCGCGGATCGACTTCACCTCGGTGCCGGCCAGCTTGAGGCCCGCCTCGAACTTGTCGTGGATGAAATAATCCCGCAGCGCCTTGGGGTTGCGGAACTCGGTGAAGCGGGGGGAATCGTGCGGCTGGGCGGCCATACCGGTTCAAGCAATGCGGAGCTTCCGCGTCGCTGACAAACAAAAGAAGCGCGGCCGGCGGCCGCGCTTCGGGTTCGGACGGGAGAGGCGGAAGCTCAGCTGACGTTGAGTTCGAAGCTGATCTTGCCCTCGATGATCTCGCGCAGGGCGATATCCTCGGGGCTGAGCTTCTCGAGCGATTCCACCAAGGGACGGCTGCCGCGGCGGAGCTGCTTCACGCGGCGCGAAACCACGTTGATCAGCACGTTGGCGTCCTGGATGACTTTCTGGGCTTCCTTGATGTATTCGTCTCTCATGGGTGGCGGAAAAAAGGGAAGGGATAGCCCTACGGTGGGTGTGCCGGGCGTCAAGGGCGAAATCATCCCGGCGCCGTGCGCGCTGAAGGCAAAAACAGAGATTTCCCTTGCTTAGCCCCCGCGCGAACCTTTACTCATGACCCTTTAACTCGAAAAACACCATGGCACGAATTTGCGCAATCACCGGAAGACGCCCCGTCAAGGGCAACATCATCAATCGTAAAGGCCAGTCCAAGCGGAGCGGCGGCATCGGTACGCACACGACCAGCAAGACGCGG
>CAISJA010000191.1 GCA_903885525.1 uncultured Opitutaceae bacterium | reverse complement strand
CCACCAACAAGGACCTGGAGCAGCTCGTGAAGGAGAAAAAATTTCGCGAGGACCTCTACTACCGGCTCAATGTCGTGCGGGTGAGGCTCCCGCCCCTGCGCGAGCGCGTGGAGGACATTCCCCAGATCGTGGATTTCTTCCTCCAGGGCCTGGTGAAGGAGAAAAAATCCAAGGTGCGCAAGGTTTCCCCCGAAGCGTTGGCCCTGCTATCGCGTTACCGGTGGCCGGGCAATGTCCGGGAGCTGGAAAACGTCATTTACCGCAGCGCCGTGGCCGCCACCGGCGACGCCATCTTGCCCCGCGACCTGCCCGACGAGGTGCGGTTGGATGAAAATTCCCCGACGAGTTCCCCCGAGGAAACCCCCGCGCAGCTGGCCCAGCGGTTGCGCGAGGCGTTGACGGTGGACTATCCGGGCCGCGAAGCAGCCATGCTGGCCGAATTTTTTGCCGACCTGCTGCCCGCCCCGAAACCAGCGGCGAAGAAAAAGGCGAAGTCCTGAGCATCCCGCTGGGCTGGCCCCGGCCGGGCGGGGCAGGGCAGGGCAGTCGGAGCGGCCGGCACCGTTGCGCGGTGCGGGCGAGGGACGGTGGGAGCCGGTGAGTGTCCGCCGCGGCCTTGCGCGCTCACGGTGGTCACGGGCTGCACCGCCCTGGTTCCCACCCCCTCAGAGCTTTCCGCCGGCGTAGCCCTGGGGGTGAACGCGGTGCCAGCGCCAGGCGGTTTCCACGATGGATCGGATGGTCTGGAACTTTGGCTGCCAGCCCAACTCCGTCCGGGCCTTGCGGGAGTCGGCATAGAGTGCGGGGGGATCACCCTCGCGCCTGGCCGCGTAGTGGACCGGCACCGTCAAACCGGTGACTTGCTGGACCGCCGCAATGACTTCCTTGACCGAACTCGGGGTGCCGGTGCCGAGGTTGTAGAAGTAGCGTGATCCGGGAGCGGCGAGCCGGTCGAAAACCGCGATGTGGGCGCGGCTGAGATCGTCCACGTGCACGTAGTCGCGCTGGCCGGTGCCGTCGGGGGTGGGGTAGTCGGTCCCGAACACGTGGAGCGCGGGACGCAGCCCCTGGGCGGCACCGATGGCGAGGGGTATCAGATGGGTTTCCGGATCATGATCCTCGCCGATGCTCCCGTCCTCGGCGGCACCGGCGGCGTTGAAGTAGCGGAAAGCGGCAAAGCTGAGACCATCCGAGCGCGCCAGCGCCTTGAGCGCATTTTCCACGTCGAGCTTGGTCTGACCGTAGGGGTTGAGCGGGGCCTGGGGCAGGGTCTCGTCCATCGGCATCCGCTCCGGCACGCCAAAGGTGGCGCAGGTGGAGGAGAAGACGAAGCGTTTGACCCCGTGACGCAGCATCGCCTCGAGCAGGTGGAGCGTGGCTACCACGTTGTTCTGGTAGTATTTCATCGGTGCCGTGACCGACTCGCCCACATAGCAGTAGGCGGCGAAATGCATCACGATGTCGATCCGCTCGGTGGCAAAGATCCGGTCGAGGGCGGGACCGTCCCCCAGATTCGCTTCGTAGAAACCCAGCCCGGCGGGCAGGGCGGCGCGATGACCGTAAACGAGGTTGTCCAGGATGACGGGTTCATGTCCGGCGGCCAGCAACTGCCGCACACAATGGCTCCCGATGTAGCCGGCTCCGCCGGCAACGAGTACTTTCATGCGGGAAGTTGTATTGATTTTGGCGCTCCGATGGCTAGGCAATTCTGTTCCCTTCGGGCATCCACCTCCAATGAAGCTCAGTCGCATCGTCATCACCGGCATCGGCCTCACCGCCCCGAACGGCAACACCCTGGCCGAATTCCGAAAAAATCTCCTGACCGGCGTCTCCGGCATCAGGACGATCGATGTCCGCTACATGGGACGCTGGCCGGCGGGCCTGTGCACCTTTGACCCGCTGAAATACCAGAAAAAGAAGGAGGTGCGCATCGGCACCCGGGCCGGCAGCATCAGCATCTACAGCGCCCGCGAGGCGCTGGCCGACTCCGGCATCGCCCTTGACCGGCGCGACCGCAGCCGCGTCGGCATCTACATCGGCATCACCGAGCACGGCAATGTCGAGACCGAGAACGAGGTCTACAACATCTCCCTGTTCAACTACGACACCAAGTTCTGGACTCACCACCACAACCCGCGGACCGTGGCCAACAATCCGGCGGGCGAAGTCTCGCTCAATCTCGGCGCCACCGGTCCAGCCTATACCATCGGGGCGGCCTGCGCGGCGGGCAATATGGGCCTGATCCACGCCACCCAGATGCTGCGCCTCGGCGAGGTCGACCTCGCTATCGCCGGCGGCGTGAGCGAGAGCCCGCAGACCTTCGGCATCTTCGCCGGTTTTAAAAGCCAGAACGCCCTCGCCATCCATGCCGACCCGACCAAGGCCAGCCGCCCTTTCGACAAGGCCCGCAACGGCATCGTCATCTCTGAAGGCGGCTGCCTCTACACCTTGGAACGCCTCGAGGATGCCCTCGCGCGCGGCGCGAAAATCTACGGCGAAATCGGCGGCTATTGCGTGAATTCCGACGCCACCGACTACGTGCTGCCCAATCCGGAACGGCAGGCCGAGTGCGTCCGCCAGGCCCTTCGCAACGCCCGCCTGACGGTGGAGGACATCGACATCGTCAACACCCACGCCACCTCGACTCCGCAGGGGGATATCCAGGAATGCCAGGCTCTCACCTCGGTGTTCGGGCACCGCCAGGAACCCGCCGCCATCAACAACACAAAGGGCTTCATCGGCCATTGCATGGGTGCGGCGGGCGCCTTGGAGCTGGCCGGCAACCTACCGAGTTTCGACGATCTGATCGTGCACCCCACCATCAATGTGGATGAGCTTGACCCCCAATGCGATATTCCTGGTTTGGTCATCAATCAGCCCCGCGCCGTGAAACGGGTTGACGCCATCCTGAATAACTCCTTCGGTATGTTGGGCATCAACTCCACGCTGATCATCAAGCGCTACCTTTCCTGAACACCGCCACACCATGACGAAAGACGATTGCAAGAAGCTCGTGATCGATATCATTTCCGACATCGCTCCGGATGAGGACCTGACCAACCTCAAGTCCGAGGTCCGCCTGCGCGACCAGCTCCAGCTGGATTCCATGGACTTTCTCGACATCGTGATGGAGCTGCGCAAGCGCCATGGCATCGAAGTGCCGGAGGCCGATTACATGCAGCTCGCTTCGCTCGAAAGCTGCGCCGACTACCTGACGCCGAAATTTGTCGCCAAAGCCTGAGCCAGCCCGGTTGACCCGGCAGGTAACAGACGGTCGGACCGTGGATTTGAATCAACCAGCCGGCGGCCGGCTTCATCCGCGCCGGCGATCAGAATTCGACGGCCCTTTCTTTTTGCGTTTCCGCCGCTTCCTGTGGCCACATGGAGCGTTGCCATGACACCGCTGCCGTCCACCCACTACGATGTTGCCATCATCGGGGCCGGCATGTCCGGCTTGGCCGCCGGCATCCGGCTGGCCCATTTCGGCAAGAAGGTCTGCATCTTCGAGCGGCACAACGCGCCGGGCGGATTGAACGGCTTCTACAGCATCGCGGGGCGCAAGTTCGACGTCGGACTCCATGCCCTGACCAACTACGTCCCGCCTGGCACCAAGGGCACGCCGCTCGGCAAGCTGCTGCGGCAACTGCGCATCGATCGCGCCGAGTTCGCGCTCTGCCCCCAGAAGCAGTCGCGGATTTGCTTTGGACCGGAGGGGGAGGCCAGCCTGCGTTTCACGAACGATTTCGCCGTCCTCGATGCCGAGGTGACGGCAAAATTCCCCGCCCAGGCGGACGGCTGGCGCAGCCTGGTCAGGCTGGTGCGCAGCTACGACGACGTCTCCCTGGATGCCCGGCCGGTCTCGGCGCGTGCAGTAGTAGGGCGCCACATCACCGACCCGCTGCTGGCCGACATGCTGTTTTGCCCGGTGATGTACTACGGCAGCGCCCAGGAACGCGACATGGAGTTCGGCCAGTTTGTGATCATGTTCAAGGCCCTCTTCCTCGAGGGCTTCGCCCGGCCGCTCGACGGCGTGCGCGTCATCCTCCGCGTCCTGCTCGAAAAATACCGGCAGGCGGGCGGCGCGCGGCGGATGCGGTGCGGCGTGCGGCGCATCGTCGAGCAGGCGGGGCGCGCCGCCGCCCTGGAATTGGACGACGGCACCACGGTGACCGCCACGCAGGTGCTGTCCTCGGCCGGTTACGCGGAGACGCTCCTCCTCTGCGGCCCGGCCCAGGCCGCTCCGGCGGCGGCCAACACCGGCACCCTGTCGTACGCCGAGACCATCACGGTCTACCGCCAGCCACCGGCGGCCTGGGGCTGGGGCGGGGACACCATCGTTTTTTTCAACGATTCGGAGCGTTTTGAGTATGCGTCGGCCCGCGGGCTCGTGGACACTCGCAGCGGGGTGATCTGCTTCCCGAACAACTTCGACTACGGCGGCGCCGGTCTGCCCGAGGGGCTTTTCCGCGTGACCTGTCTGGCCGATTACAGGCCATGGGTCCGGCTGCCGGAGGCGGACTACCAGGCCGGCAAACGGCATTGCTACGCCGAAATGCAGCGGAGTGCGCGGCGTTTCCTGCCGGCGGTGGAGGAAGACGTGCTGGCGGCAAACCTGCTCGCCACGGACATGTTCACGCCCCGGACGGTCCACAAGTTCACCGGCCACCTCAACGGCGCGATCTACGGGGCTCCCCGCAAACTCCGCGACGGCCGCACGCACCTCACCAACCTCTTCCTCTGCGGCACCGATCAGGGGTTCCTCGGCATCATCGGAGCGATGCTGAGCGGCATCTCCATGGCCAACTACCACGTGCTGCAGGGCCGGGGGTAGGCCGCTGCGGGTTTCGGGGCAACGCCGCTGGCCGGTCAGGAATGGCGGGGCCGACACTTCCGCGTTGCCCTTTCCTGCCGCGCAAACTTACTCCCAATCCTTCATGGCATACGACTGGCTCAAAGGCATCGGGGACCACTATGATGTGGTGGTGATCGGGAGCGGCCTCGCCGGCCTCACCGGAGCCAACGTGCTGGCCAAATGCGGCCACCGGGTGCTGCTGCTGGAGCACCACTACCAGCTGGGGGGGCTGTCGACCTGGTTCACGCGCCGCGGGGGGCATATTTTCGACATTTCCCTGCACGGCTTTCCCCACGGCATGATCAAGTCGGTCCGCAAATACTGGTGCCAGGACATTGCCGATGCCATCGTCCAGCTGAAGGGCGTGCGCTTCATCAACCCGCAGTTTTCCATCGACACGACCTTCGACCGGGAAGATTTCACCCGCCAGTTGGTGGAGAAATTCAAGGTGCCCGCGGAGACGGTTGAACGCTTCTTCACCGACCTGCGGGCGATGAATTTCTACGACGCCAACCCGGAGACGACCGGGCAGATGTTCGAACGCTATTTCCCGGGCCGTTCCGACGTGCAACGCCTCCTGCTCGAGCCCATCGCCTACGCCAACGGGTCCACGCTCGATGACCCGGCCATCACCTTCGGCATCGTGTTCTCCAACTTCATGAGCAAGGGCGTATTCACCTTTCGCGGCGGCACCGACCGGCTCATCAAGCGCATGGCGGAGGAGCTGAAGCGCAACGGCGTCGATATCCGGAGGCACGTCGAGGTGGAAAAGATCCTGACCGAACCGGCCCCGGGCGGCGGGCGCCGGGTCGGCGGCGTCGTGGCCAACGGCCGCACGATCCGCTGCACCGCCGTGCTGTCGAACTCCAATATCAAGAATACCGTGCTCCGGCTGGCGGGCGCGGAGCAGTTCACACCGGAGTTCGTCGCGAACACCAAGGCCGTGCGCGTCAACAGCAGCTCGTGCCAGGTGTATCTCGGCATCCGCCAGGGCGAGACCATCCCGCACATCGGCGACCTGCTCTTTACCTCCGAGGCCCCGGTATTTTCCAGCCAGGAACTGGTCGACCGGCACACGCGCAGCCGGACTTTCTCGATGTATTATCCCGACACCCGGCCGGGGCTCAATCGCACCACGGTGGTGGTCTCGCTCAATGCGACCTATGCAGACTGGAAGGGAATGGACGAGGCCACCTACGCATCCGAGAAGCAGCGGCTGATCGAAGAATCCATCACCGCACTGGAGCGCTTCATCCCGGAGGTGCGGGGCAAGATCGACTGGAGGGAGGCGGCCACGCCGCGCACGATCGAGCGGTACACGCGGCATTGGGACGGCACCTCGTTCGGCACCAAGTTCGAGGGCCTGAAGGTTTCCCTGGATCTGCCCGGACAGCTGCCCGGGCTCCACCATGCCGGCTCCGTCGGCATCATTATGTCCGGCTGGCTCGGCACCATCAACTACGGCGTGATCGTCGCCAACCAGATCGACAAATTCCTCGCCGCCTCCAAGCGTGCGACCGTCCCGGCCTGAAGCCCGCCGGCCATGGACCCAACCGCCGCCTCCCCACCGTGAACGAAGTCGAATCCCTCATCCCGCACCGTCCGCCGTTCCTGTTTGTCGACGAGGTCCTCGCCCGCACCGACACCACGCTCACCGCCCGCCGCACCTGGCGAGCGGAGGAGGATTTCTATCGGGGCCATTATCCCGGCGCGCCGATCACCCCCGGGGTGCTGCTGTGCGAGGCGGTTTTCCAGACCGGCGCGCTGCTGCTGTCCGGCAAACTCGGCGGGCAGGGCCAGCCGGGAGGCGTGCCGCTGCTCGCCAAGGTGGAGAACGTCCGCTTCCGCACGCCGGTTTATCCGGGCGACACCGTCACCATCGAGGTGAGGATCAACGAGGTCGCCGGCGGCTTCTACCTGATGTCCGGGGCGATGCAGTGTGGCGGCAAGCGTGTGCTCACGGTCGATTTTGCCGTCGCCTGGAAGCGACCCGAGGGGCAGCTCACCACGGCTCCCGCGCCATGAGCGACTTCCTCCAGCTCACCGGCAAGACCTTCCTCGTCCAGGGCGTGGCGAACCGCCGGAGCGTGGCCTGGTGCATCGCCCAGGGTCTGGAAGAGCAGGGGGCCCGCGTGGTCTACGCGGTGCGTTCGGCGCCCCGGCGCCAAAGCCTGGGCGCGCTCCTGGCCGGCCGTCCGGTTTTTCTCTGCGATGTCGAGGAGGAGGGCGCCTGCGAGCGGCTGGCCGCCGAGGTGGCCGCCGCCGGGCTGACCCCGCTGCACGGACTGGTCCATTCGATCGCTTTCGCCAACTACAGCGACGGCTTCAAGACCTTTGCCGAGACCAGGCGGAAGGATTTTCTGCAGGCCATGGGCATCTCCGCCTTTTCCCTCGTCGAACTGGCCCGCGCCTTCCGCCCGCACCTCGCACCCGCGGCCTCCGTCGTGACGATCGGCATCTCGTCGCTCACCGTCACGCCGGACAACTACGGCTACATGGGGCCGGTGAAGGCCGCCCTGGACTCCTGCGCCCGGTTTCTCGCCAAGTCCTTCAGCGCCGATACCGCGGTGCGCTTCAATGTCGTCGGTGCCGGCCCCCTCAGGACCAGCGCCTCGGCCGGCATCCCGGGCTACTTGGAGAGCTATCTCTTCGCGGAGAAAATGACCTACCGGAAGCGGGCCCTCGACACCGCGGAAGTCGCCCACGCCGCGCTCTTCCTGCTCAGCCCGCGCAGCAGCGGGATCAACGGCACGACCCTGGTGGTCGACGCCGGCTTGGGTGCCAACAGCTTTGACCACGACCTCATCCGCCTCGCCATGCGGCCGGAAGCAGCGCCCGCGCCGGGGCCGCAGCCGGTTTCCCCAGGACCGCCGCCCGCATGAACGCCCGCCCGACATCCCCGCTGGCGTCCGGAACGTGGAGCAGGGCGCTCCCCGCATGAAATTTCGCCACGCCTGCATCGAGTCCATCGCCGCCGTCCTGCCGGACGAGGTCTGGACCTCGGCTGCGCTCGAGGAGCGGCTGGCTCCACTCTACACGCGGCTGCATCTGCCGGCCGGCCGGCTCGAATTGATGTCCGGCATTCGCGAGCGGCGCATGTGGGCGGCCGGCACGCGCCCCTCGGCGGCCAGCGCGGCCGCCGGGCGCAAGGCGCTCGCGCAATCCCGCCTCGGCGCCGGGCGGATGCAGGTCCTGCTCCACAGTGCGGTCTGCCGCGACATGCTGGAGCCCGCCACCGCCTCCTTCGTCCATCATCAGCTCTCGCTGGGCCCGGACTGCCAGGTGTTCGATGTCTCCAACGCCTGCCTCGGATTTCTCAACGGGCTCGTGCTGCTCGGCGCCATGATCGACTCCGGCCAGATCCGCTCCGGCCTCGTGGTCTCGGGCGAGAACGGCCGGCCGCTGGTCGAGCGCACCCTCCGCCACCTGCTGGCGGCACCGCTCGACCGCCACGCCATCAAGCCTTACTTCGCCAACCTCACAATCGGCTCCGCCGCCGTCGCTGCGATCGTCTGCCACGAGGATGATTTGCCGGCCGGGGCGCCACGCCACCGGCTGCTCGCCGGCAGCAGCCGGGCGGACACCTCCCACAGCGACCTCTGCCAAGGCGACAGTGCCGGCGACGGACTCGACATGCAAACCGACTCCGAGCAGCTGCTGGCCGCCGGGGTGGAAGTGGCGCGCCGGACCTGGAACGATTTCACCGCCCAGACCGGCTGGAACGCCGGCACCGCCGACCGCATTATCTGCCACCAGGTCGGCTCGGCCCACCGCCGCCAGCTCTACACCACCCTCGGCCTGGACCTGGAGAAGGATTTTTCCACCTTTGCCACGCTCGGCAACACCGGCTCGGCCGCCCTGCCGTCCGCCCTGGCCCTCGCGGTGGAGCAGGGGGTGGTGCGGGACGGGCAGCAACTCGCCCTGCTGGGGATCGGCAGCGGCATCAACAGCCTCATGCTCGCCGTGCAATGGTGACGCCCCCGCTTCCTTCCCGCGCGCTGTGTCGGACGCACTGCGCCGTCCACCCTCCCGGCCGGTGCCGCGCCCGGACGGAGGGATTTCCCGCCGGGATTCCAGCGAGCCCACGACTTCCCGCCAGCCCATGAGCGCCCCGACCTTCCCCAGTCCAAGCGGAACCGGGCGTCCCGCCGTATTGCCCCCCTGGCTCAGCGAACTCTACCCCTTCACGCCGCGGCGGTTTCCCACGCCGCAGGGCGGCCTGAGCTATCTGGACGAAGGGCAGGGGGACGAAGCCGTCCTGATGGTCCACGGCAATCCCACCTGGTCGTTTTTCTACCGCAACATCGTCCTCGCGCTCCGCGGGCGCTACCGTTGCATCGTGCCCGACCACCTGGGCTGCGGGCTCTCGGACAAGCCGCAGGACTGGACTTACCGCCTGCCCGATCACATCGGCAACCTCGCCGCCCTGATCGACAGCCTCGGGCTGAAAAAAATCCACCTGATCGTGCACGATTGGGGTGGGCCGATCGGGCTCGGGACGATGCTGCCGCGACCCGGGCAGCTGGGCCGGGTGGTTATTCTCAATACGGCCGCCTTTGCTGATACGGTGATTCCAGAT
>CAISJA010000190.1 GCA_903885525.1 uncultured Opitutaceae bacterium | reverse complement strand
GGGGTGAGGGTTCAGTAGCAATTCCGCCGGTGGATTTCCAGCCGTAGATTCAGGGTTTGGCGGCCAGCTGTCGAACCCAGGTGAGAGTGATTCTCCGAGGGACGCCAGCGAGAGTCACCGGCGCGAGCCGGGGTTGGTATGCGGCCCTCACCCCGCCCCGAGCTGGTGGCCGCGCTTCACGGCGGGCTGCTGGCCGGTGTTGAGACGGTCCAGCACGGAGGCCAGCCGCCGTTTCTTTTCGTCGGTCTGACTGAACATCTCCAACTGCGCCGCCCCCTGCTCCACCCCGGAAAACCGCACACTGACGAGGCGGAGGGGGCGGCGTTGGGTCCAGGCCTCACGGAGCAACGTTGCGACCAGCGGATAAAACGGGGCCTCCAGGTCGGTGGCCTCCGCCAGGCTGCGCCCGCAGGTGCTGTTCTCCATTCCGGGGTAGCGCACCTTCACCGTCAGGGTGCGCACGCGCTTTCCCCCGGCGCGGATCGCGGGCATCAGTTCGTCGATCATGCGTTTGGCAATACGCTCGATCTCGGCAAAATCGCCGAGATCGCGCGCAAAGGTCTCCTGCGTTGAATAGGATTTCGCGTCTTCGTGTTCCGTCGAAACCTCCCGGTCGTCCTCGCCCCGCGCCAGGGCGAGCACCGCCCGCCAATCGCGCCCGAACAGGGCGGCGAGTTCGTCCTCGCCGCGGATGCAGAGGTCGGACACCAGCCGGATCCCCTGCTCCGCCAGGCGCGCCTCGCTTTTCCGGCCCACTCCGGGCAGGACGCTGACGGGCAGCGGGGCGAGAAAGGCGGCTTCTGCGCCCGGCGGGACCACGACAAACCCCCGCGGCTTGCGCGCCTTGCTGGCGATGGCGGCGGTCAGCTTGTTGGCGGCGATGCCGAATGAGGCGGTGATCCGCAACTCGTCCCGGATGAGCTGTTGCAGGGCGCGCACCCGCCGCTCGATTTCCTCCGCGGTACGGAACCCGCAGGGGGCGAGGTCCAGGTAACCCTCGTCGATGGAGTTGCGTTGCACGACCGGCGTGAGCGTTTCGCAAAGATCGAACATCCGGCGGGAAAATTCGCCGTACCGTCCGAAACCGTGGCTGACGAGGATGAGGTCCGGGCAAACGCGCAGGGCCTGGGCGCTCGGCATGGGCGTGTACACCCCGCAGGCCCGCGCTTCATAGCTGGCGGAGGAAATGATCCCCCGTTCGCGTCCGCCCACGGCTACTTTTTTCCCGCAGAGCTCCGGGTGCAACGCCTGCTCCACCGAGACAAAAAAAGCGTCGGCATCGAGATGGATGATGGTGGGCAGGGGGCGGGACACGACGCCGGCATTCTGCGCCGGCACCAGGAAAAAAGGCAACCCATCGCCAACGCTGGGCGAGACTGGCACCGGCCACTCGGGGCTGGGGGCGGCCGCATCCCGCCCGACCGGAGCGGCGGATTTTCCGTATACCCGTCCCCAACGCCGCGGGTTCCCCGCATCCGCCCAGGCACCGGGTTTCACCCCGCCGCCAGCGCCCGGCGGGCCGCCACCCATCGGGCCAGGGCTTCACCGGTGGCCGACGCCGGGCAGGCCTCGATGCCGGCCCGGGCTCCCGCATAGACAATCCGTCCGCCCTTGGGACCCCCGCCGGGCCCGAGGTCAACGAGCCAGTCGGCCAGATGGATCACATCCAGATTGTGCTCGATGATGACGATGGTGTTGCCGGCGTCGCGCAGCCGGAAGAGCAGCTCCATCAGCCGCTGGATGTCGGTCCAGTGCAGGCCG
>CAISJA010000189.1 GCA_903885525.1 uncultured Opitutaceae bacterium | reverse complement strand
GCGCGTGACCGACGGCTGCGCGCCTGACCGCCAGACGGTCGCCGCGATGGACCTGCTCGGGCCCGGGATCGGCGAGATCATCGGCGGCAGCCAGCGCGAGGAACGCCTCGACCTGCTCCGCGAGGGCATGGCACTGCACCACCTCGACGAGAAGGCCTACTGGTGGTACCTCGACCTCCGCCGCTACGGCAGCGTGCCGCACGCCGGCTTCGGCCTGGGCTTTGAACGCATGCTGATGTTCGTCACCGGCGTGGGCAACATTCGCGACGTCATCCCCTTTGCCCGCACCCCCGGTACGGCGGATTTCTGAGCCTGTCCATTTGTCCCCTCGGGCCAGGTGGCACCTTCTCCACGCGCCCCCGTCGCGCCCCGGGGATGCGCCCCGCCGCCACAGGGTTGGTCGCAAAGCCATCGGTGTCCCGCGTGGGTCGCGCCGGCCCTCCGCGCTTCCCCCGCCTCTCGCGGGGTCGGAGCGCCCCGGACCGGCGGCCGGCCTGCCCGAGGCCGGTGGCTTCCGATGCAGCCACTCTCGGCCCGGCCGGTGCCGACGATGTCATACAATATATGACATGCCTCCGCCCTCCGGCTGCGGGTCGGGCTCGGCCGGGAGGTTGTGGCCGGGAGCAAGCCCACCAGGCTGGTTCGGGGGGGAAGACTTCGCCCGACGCGGCGGTAACTTGTGCGCGGTGCCAGCGGGCGGCGGCGGCGCACCAGGTACCGGCGCAGCGGGCCTGGTCCTGCGAGCAGGACTGTTGACGCGCGGGCGGGGCATGGGCGGCCAGACCAGCACACAGGCCCGGGGGCCCTTCGTCCGCCAGCTGGTCGCGGTGCTGGTCGCCGAGCAAGGCCGGTTTTTCACCCCCGCGCCCGGCCGGTGCGAGCCCGCCAAAAAGTGAAGGGGGGATGGCCACCTCAGCGGCCATCCCCCTTTCTTTCTATCACGGGGTGATTAACCGACTGCACGGCCGTCCATGCGAAAGGGTGTCGGCGCGTTCCTGCCCCCCGGAAAATATGCCCCCGTCAGTCCGGCGCGGGATCACAAGATCCCGCTGGACAACCGGACTGACGGAGGCGCCCCAGAAATTCATGTCAATCAACCCCGGTTGGCCGCGGCGGCACCTTGGCGGGTGGTGGCGGGCTGCTGGGCAAGGGATCGGCGCAAGCCGGTGTCGCGGGCGGAGTAGGCCGCGACGACCACGCCGATCAGGTTGCTCTCGTTGACGGACTCGCCGTCGGCCTCGTCGTTGTTGACGCCTTGGACGACGTAGCCCCGGCGGTCCTCATCGACCACACAGTGCGCGACGACCTTGCCGTTGCTCTTTGCATAGACAACCGTCATGCCCCGCTTGATGTCGTCGTAGGCCACCGGCTTGACGACGACGGCGGTGTTGGGGGCGTACAGCGGCTCCATCGAGTGGCCGATGCCCCAAAAAGTCTGGGCTCCGGTGATGGCGGCGGCGGCCCGCCGGGCGGCCGTCATCTGCTCACCCTCGGAGACGAGGTGGGGGGCCGGGGTTTCGGCGGCGATCTTGGCGAGGAGACGGGCCGACCTGATGCCGGCCTGCGCGGCCGGGGCGAGACAGAGGGCGGCGGCGGTGAGCAGGGTCGCTCGGCGGAGGAGGGAGAACACTGGGGCGTTCGTCATGGCCGCAGTATCCCCCAAATCGCCCTGCCTGCGTATCCGGCCCGCCCCGTATTGTGGCCTGCGGAATTCCGCAATGGAACGGCCGCGCCGGCCGGCTCAGGCGGAAATCGGCGTCCGGCCCTGAGATTTTTCTCAAGCCGGGGCAACTATTGGCCGATATACGCCGGCCGCGGGCATGATCTGCTCCAGCCGGCCGGGACTGTGCCGATGCAAGGTGAACACCCCCTCCCTTCCATGATCCGAGTCCTATACGCCGAGGACGACGCCAACATCGCCGCCATCGTGCGCAGTTACATCGAGCATTTCTCCCCCGACTGGAAACTTGAGGTCGTTGCCACGGGCAAGGACTGCCTCGAACGCATGGCCAGGGGCGGGCTCGACATTCTGCTCCTGGACTACGTGCTGCCGGACACCGACGGCCTGCAGATTCTCGGCGAGCTCACCCGCCGCAGCAGCACCGTGCCGGTGGTGATGGTGACCGGGCACGGTCAGACGGAGTTCGCCGTCCGCGCCCTCCGCGCCGGCGCCGCCGACTGCGTGGACAAGACCTCCCCGCAATTCCTGCAATTGGTCGAAATCGTGCAGCGTGTGCAGGCCCGCGATGCCGGGCGCCGCCACTCCGGTCCAGCCACGGCGGCGCTGCCCGGCCGCCACCCGGTGGTGCTGATCGAGGGCTCGGCCGCCACCAGCGCCAGCATCCGTGAATTTTTCGCTACCCACGCCCCCGAGTTCGACCTCGCCATCACCGCCACGGCGGACGAGCTGGACCGCTTTCTTGCCGGCGGCGCCCAGGCCCAGGCCGTCATCATCGGCCCGAATCCCCCCGGTACGAAATCCCTCGAGGTGCTCCGTCTCGTGCAGTACCGCAACCGCGTGCCCGCCCTCCTGCTGGCCTCCGCCAGCGACGGCGACAGCGCCGTGGCGGCCTTCAAGCTCGGGGCGCAGGATTTCATCGTGCAGCGGCCCGAGTACCACACCGAGCTGGTCTTTTCGCTCAACAGTGTGCTGCGGCGGGCGGAGATGGAGGAGCAGAATGTCCGGCTCGCCCGGGAGCTGGCCGAGCTCAACCAGTCTCTCGAGGCCCAGGTGGCCGCGCGCACCCAGGAGCTCCGCGACCTTTCCCTCCGCCTGCTCCGCATCCAGGAGGACGAGCGCCGGGCCATCGCGCGCGAGCTGCATGACGAGATCGGCCAGTTGCTCACCGGCCTGCGCCTCCAGCTCGAGGCCGGCGCCCGCGAGGCCGGCACGGGCCCGCAGCAGGCCCGCCTGACGGAGGCCCTCGGCACGGCGGACTGCCTCCTGCAGCACACCCGTCTCCTGAGCCAGCAGTACCGGCCGCGGGTGCTCGACGACTTCGGGCTCCAGCCCGCCCTCGAATGGCAGGCCCGCCAGTTTGGCAGCCAGACGGGCATCGCCATCACCCTCGATCTCTCGCTGCCCGCGGGCCGTCTGCCCGGCGAACAGGAGACCGTCATCTACCGCCTCGTCCAGGAGGCGCTGACCAACACCGCCCGCCACGCCCGGGTGCGGGCGGCGAATGTCACCATCACGCACCACGCGGAGCGCCTGATCGTGGAAATCTCCGACCGGGGGTGCGGCTTCGAGCTCGCCGCCAAGCTCGCCCTGCGGGATTCCATCGGCCTCACCGGCATGCGGGAGCGCGTGCACCTCATCGGCGGCCGCATCGAGTTTTTCTCCCAACCCGGCCAGGGCACCCGCGTGCAGGCCGAATTTCCCCTCGCCACCCCGGCTTCCCGCGCATGACCAAGACGACGGTAATTCTGGCGGATGACCATGAAATCGTGCGCCGCGGCATCCGCAGCCTGCTGGAGGCCGACGGCCACTACGAGGTGACGGCCGAGGTGGCGGACGGGCTCTCCGCCGTGCAGGCGGTGGACCGGCACCGGCCGCAACTGCTGTTTCTCGATCTCTCGCTGCCGCGCCTGCACGGCCTGGAGGCCCTGCGGCAGGTGCGCCTCGTCAGTCCGGCCACCAAGGTACTCATCCTATCCATGCACGACGACGAGCCCTATGTCATCGAGGCCCTGCGTTCCGGCGCATCGGCCTACATCCTGAAGGGCTCGGAATCCGTGGAAATTGTGCGAGCGACAGAGGAGGTGCTGGCCGGCCGCCGGTTCCTCAGCGCGCCGCTCTCCGAATGGGCCATCACCGCGCTTGCGGTCAAGACCCCCGACAGCAGCGACACCTACACGACCCTTTCCCCGCGCGAGCGCGAGGTGTTGCAGCTCAGCGCCGAGGGTCTGGGCAACGGCGAAATCGCCGAAAAACTCTTCATCAGCGCCCGCACGGCGGAGACGCACCGGGCTAATCTCCTGCGCAAGCTGAACCTGCAGAGCCAGACCGACCTGGTCCGCTACGCCATCCGGCGCGGCTTGATCCAGCCCTGACTTTCCGCGGGCAAACGTCCACCGCGGACGGTTGACTCGGCGCGGAAAAGGCACCGGCCCGGCCGGTGTCCCCCCGCTCCGCCGCTGCGGCCGCCGGCCTCAGCCCGGCAGCCGGAAGGTTTCAAACTGGGTGCGCAGCTCGAGCATGAACGCCGCGGCTCCCGCGCCATTCACCACCCGGTGGTCGAACGTGAGCGAGAGTGTCACGACTTCCGCGGGATGCACCACCCCGCCCTCGTTGACCATGCGCTCGTGGGCCGTGCCGATGAAGAGGGTGGCGATGGCGGGCGGCACCACGATCGGGGTGGCGCTTTCCACTCCGAAGGCACCTAGGCTCGTGAGGTTGAGCGGTGCCTGCACCTCGGTGACCTGGCCGCCGCGGGTCGCCTCCAGGGCGCTCGCATAGGCGGCGATGAAGCCGGCCCAGTCCAGCCGGTTGGCGGCGGGCAGGGCGGCCGTGGCGAGGCGGTCGCCTTCCAGGGCGACCGCGATGCCCTGGTCGAAATCGGCTTGTTCGGTGATCACGCCGTCCTTGTTCACCAGGCAGCGGAAGCCGGCATGCTTCTCCTGCGCGCGGGTGACGCACCACGCCATCATGGCCGAGGGCGAGGGCGCGGCCTGGCCGTGCCTGGCCTTGGCCTCCCCGCGGGCGCGGCGCAGCGCGTCCCACCGGACGTCCATGAGCATGTTCGCGGGCACGACGGTAGCGAGGCGCTTAGTGATGGCGGGCGGCAGGGCAGGCGGGCGGATCATGGGACCGGTGGTGGAGGGGGGGGCGGCGGGGCGCGCCGCCGGGGCGGCCGCAGCGGCCGGGGAAATGGTGGGGGCGGCCGTCGCGGCGAGGGGCCGGGCGGTCGCCGAGGGTAGCGCCGCCGGGCCGGTCTCACCGGATCCAGTCGCCGGGGGCAGCGCGGCTGCCGGCACCGGGCCGGCACTGACCACGGCAATTTCCTGGCCGATCAGCACCGTGTCATCCCGCTGGATCTGCCATGCCTTGAACAGGCCCGAGAACGAGGCCTCGACCGGATAGACGGCCTTGTCCGTCTCCAATTCGCACAGCACATCATCGGGCCGGACCGGATCACCGGGCCGCTTGTGAAGCGAGGCCACCCGCGCCGACCGCAGGCCCTCGCCCATGACCGGCACTTTCACGCTGATGTCGGCACCGGGCGCGGCCGGGGGTGGGGCCGGGAGTCCGGGAGGGGCAGCTTGGGTGGCGGCCGGCTTGCCGGCGGACGCGGGCCGGCAAGCCGCCTCCCCGGGCACCGGCAGCAACCGCGGGGCCAGATCGAGCGCGACGGTCCGGCGGATGGCCTCGACGAGCCGCGGTACATCGGGCAGCGCGGCGTATTCGTAGATGGGGTTGTAGCCGACCATCACGTGGCCCTTGGACACCAGCACGGGGGGGGCCTTGAGGGCGGCCCAGACTTCCGGCCGGCCCATGAGGTGGGTGATGATCATCTGGCCGACGGAGCACGCCTCGGTGTCCTCCTGCACCACGACGAGGCGGCCGGTCTTGCGGACGGACTCCTCGATGGCCGGCTGGTCCCACGGCATGATCGAGCGAAGGTCGATCAGCTCAATGCTGACCTCGTCGTGCAGCTCCGCGATGGCCTCCTGCGCTTTTTCCACGGTGTTGCCCCAAGCGACGATCGTCAGGGTGTCGCCGGCCGCGCGGATTCGCGCCTGGCCGAACGGCACGGAGGCTACGGGGGCGGCGGCTTCCTTCTCGGCCCAGAGCATGTGCTTCGGCGCGAGGAAGAGCGTGATATCCTCGCCGTGCAGCGCGGTCCAGAGCAGGCCGGCGGCATCCTCGGGCGTGGAGGGGATGACGATGTTGATCCCAGGGAAGTGGGCGAATGCCGCCTCATTGGCCTGCGAGTGCCACAGCCCGCCGCCAGGCAGGTAGGCACCGTAGGGGGCGTAGAGCACGAGCGGCACCTTCCACTCGGCGTTGGAGCGCCAGCGGAGATTGGCGAGGTTCTGTACGAGCTGGTTGAAGCCGGGAAAGCTGAAATCGATGAACTGCAGTTCAAAGACGGGGCGGCGCCCGGCGAGGGCGAGGCCGCCGCCCACGCCGATGATGGTGGACTCCGCGAGCGGCGCGTTGAACACCTGTGCGGGGAAATCGGTCGAGAGTTTCTGCGTCAGGCGGAACACCCCGCCCTTGGGGTCCTCCACATCCTCGCCGAAGATGACGCGGCCGGGATCGGCATCGAGCCCGGCGCGGAGCGTCCGGTTGATCAGGTCGCCCATCCGGTAGCGTCCGGCGGGAAACAGCTCCTCGCGCAGGTCCGGCAGGGGGCCGGTGACGTCGAGCAGCAACTCGTCGGGGCGCGGATCCTCGGCGTGCTCCGCTTCGGCGTAGAGCAGGCGGATGCGCTCGCGCGTCTCCGCCTCCATCCGGGCGAACTCCGGGGCGGTCAGCTCGCCGGCGGTGATCATCCGGTCGCGCAGGATGCGGACGGGGTCCGCCTGCTCGAGGGCGGCGAGATCCGCCTTCGAGCGATAGAGGGTGTGATCGTCGGAACTGGTGTGGCTGGACAGCCTCTCCAGCTTCGCCCAGAGAAAGACGGGTCCGGCCCCGGTCCGGATTTCCGCGAGGGCAGCCGCGGTTGCCGTGTGGACGGCCTCGGCGTCGGTGCCATCGAGCCGGCGCCACTGCGCCGCATTGAGCAGGCCGAGGGCGAGGGGATTGATGTTCCGCGTCGGCGTGGAGATGCCGTAGCCGTTGTCCTCGACAATGAAGAGCATGGGCAGCCGGCGTTCGAGGGCGAAGGCGACGGCTTCGTAGAAATCGCCCTGCCGGGTGGCGGCGTCGCCGACGGTGGCG
>CAISJA010000188.1 GCA_903885525.1 uncultured Opitutaceae bacterium | reverse complement strand
GCGTTCGTAGACGGTGACGGTGTGGCCGGCGCGGTTGAGCTGGGCGGCGGCGGCGAGTCCGGCGGGGCCGGAGCCGATGACGGCGACCTTTTTGCCGGTGCGGACGCGGGGCGCCTCGGGCACGACCCAGCCCTCGTCCCAGCCGCGGTCGATGATCGCGGCCTCGATATTCTTGATCGTGACGGGCGGGTTGGTGATGCCGAGCACGCAGGAGCCCTCGCAGGGGGCGGGGCAGACCCGGCCGGTGAATTCGGGGAAGTTGTTGGTGCGGTGAAGGCGGTCGAGGGCCTCCTTCCAGAGGCCGCGAAAGACGAGGTCGTTCCACTCGGGGATGAGGTTGTTGATCGGGCAGCCGGAGGCCATGCCGGCGATCAGCTTGCCGGTGTGGCAGAAGGGGACGCCGCAGTCCATGCAGCGGGCCCCCTGTTGGCGGAGTTTTTTCTCCTCCATGTGCGGATGGAATTCCTTCCAATCCTGGAGGCGCTCGGCGGGCGGGCGGTCGACAGGCAGTTCGCGCAAGTACTCGATGAATCCGGTAGGCTTACCCATGGGAAGAAAGGGCTGAAGGGGTGAAGGACTGAAGGGCTGCGAGGTGCATTGGCAGGCAGAAGAATGGGTTGAGGCGAAGGTGGCTGGGGATTAGCGATCTGGTCTGTCGCCTGTAAACAGGCTCCTACAATGGGGGAATGGTGGGTGGAGTGGGACTCAGCCTTTCAGCTGTTTAGATATTCAGCCCTGGTCGTCAGTTTCCCCCGACGCGGGCGAGGTCGTGGGCGTTTTCCTCGAAGGCGGCCATGATGGCTTCGTCGCCGGTGAGGCCCTGGGCCTGGGCCTTGTCGACGCAGGCGAGCATGCGTTTGTAGTCTTTGGGCATGACCTTGACGAAGTGCGGGACCTTTTGCTCCCAGGCGGCGAGGATGGCGGCGCCCTTGGTGCTGCCGGTGTAGGCGACGTGCTTCTCCACGAGGGTGCGGAGGGCGGCGGTTTCGCGGGCCTCGGTGAGCTTTTCGAGGGCGACCATCTGCAGGTTGACGCCGGCGGCGAAGGCGCCGGTCTCGTCGAGCACGTAGCCGATGCCGCCGGACATGCCGGCGCCGAAGTTGCGTCCGGCGGGTCCGAGCACCACGACGCGGCCGCCGGTCATGTATTCGCAGCCGGTGTCGCCGAGGGCCTCGACCACGGCGTCGACGCCGGAGTTGCGGACGGCGAAGCGTTCGCCGGCCATGCCGCGGATGTAGATCTCTCCGGCGGTGGCGCCGTAGAGGGCGACGTTGCCGACGATCATGTTGTCTTCGGCGGCGAAGGTGGACTGCGGGGACGGGTAGACGATGAGCTTGCCGCCGGAGAGGCCCTTGCCGATGTAGTCGTTGGCGTCGCCCTCGAGAGAGAGGGTCATGCCGCGGGTGACGAAGGCACCGAAGCTCTGGCCGGCCGAGCCCTGGAAGTGGAGGCGGATGGTGTCCTCGGGCAGGCCGGCGGCGCCGTGTTTCCGGGTGACTTCGGCGCTGGTGACGGTGCCGACGACGCGGTTGACGTTGCGGATGGGGAGGGTGGCCTGCACCTGCTCGCCGCGCTCGATGGCGGGGCGGCAGAGGGGGAGGATGGTGGTGAAGTCGAGGGAGCGTTCGATGCCGTGGTCCTGCCGGGTGGAGCAGAAGCGGCCGATCTCGGGGCCGACATCGGGCGAGTAGAGGATCTGGGAGAAGTCCAGTCCCTTGGCCTTCCAGTGGTCGACGGCCTTGCGGCCCTGGAGTCGGTCGGTGCGGCCGACCATCTCCTCGATGGTGCGGAAGCCGAGGGAGGCCATGATTCCGCGGATGTCCTCGGCGATGAACCGCATGAAGTTGACCACGTGCTCGGGGGTGCCCTTGAACTTGGCGCGGAGCTGCGGGTCCTGGGTGGCGACGCCGGCGGGGCAGGTGTTGAGGTGGCAGACGCGCATCATGATGCAGCCGGTGGAAACGAGCGGGGCGGTGGCGAAGCCGAACTCCTCGGCGCCGAGGAGGGCGGCGATGACGACGTCGCGGCCGGTCTTGAGCTGGCCGTCGGTCTCGACGGCGATGCGGGAGCGGAGGTTGTTGAGGACGAGGGTCTGGTGGGCCTCGGCCAGGCCGAGTTCCCAGGGCAGGCCGGCGTGCTGGAGGGAGGTCTGCGGGGAGGCGCCGGTGCCGCCGTCGTAGCCGGAGATGAGGACGACGTCGGCGTGCGCCTTGGCGACGCCGGCGGCGACCGTGCCAACGCCGACCTCGGCCACGAGCTTGACGCTGATGCGGGCGTGGTGGTTGGCGTTCTTCAGGTCGTGGATGAGCTCGGCGAGGTCTTCAATCGAGTAAATATCATGGTGCGGGGGCGGCGAGATCAGGCCCACGCCCGGCGTTGAGTAGCGGACCTTGGCGATCCACGGATAAACCTTCTGCCCGGGTAACTGGCCGCCTTCGCCGGGCTTGGC
>CAISJA010000187.1 GCA_903885525.1 uncultured Opitutaceae bacterium | reverse complement strand
CATGGCACCGATGATCCGGCCGCAGACCCGGTTCTGGGCGGCGCCCCGTTGTCCCTGGCCGGTGCCCTGCTGCCGGGGCGGACGGAATGGCCGTGCGGGACCGGCGTCGATCGGCTGCCGCCCAGCTGCGGCCCGCCAATCGGCTGAGAGCATCCCCCTGTGCCGCTGCCGCGTCGCCGGCGGCGTTTCCGCCCGCGCTCCCCTGCGGCATCGCGGGGCCGTCCGCTGCTCCAATCCCTTCCCAGCTTAGTTGTGTCTCCCGTCATGAAACACTGTTGCCCGCTTCCGTTCTCCCTCTTCCTGCTGGCGGCCGCCGGCGCCTTCGCCACGCCGCCAGCGTCACCACCGACTCGCCCGTGCGTTCCGAACGCGCCCACTCCTTCGACCTCGGGCTTACGCATCGCTTCTCGGCGGAGTTCTCCGGCACGGTCGACAGCTACCTGAAGCTGGCCCGCGACCAGCTGGACGAGGGACAGTTCGGCCAGGCGCTGATCTTCGCCCCCTTCAACTACCACACCGGCCGCGTCGCCGGCCTGGAGCTGAGCGGCAGCTATGCCCGCGGGGCCTTCGGTGCCTACGCCAATTTCGCCGTCTCCCGCGCCACCGGCCGCCAGATCGTCTCCGGGCAGTACCAGTTCGGCCAGGATGAACTGGACACCATCGCCACGCACGACGTCCACCTCGACCACGACCAGACGTGCACGGCGTCCCTCGGAGCCTCCTACCATTGGGGCCGGTGGCAGACCTACGCCGACCTGCTCTATGGCAGCGGCCTGCGCCGCGGCTTCGCCAACACGGGGAAGCTGCCGGCCTACGCGCCGGCGAACCTCGGCCTCATCCGCAAGTTCAGGCCCCGCCCGCACCGGGAGCTCACCCTCCGGCTCGACCTGGTGAACGTGTTCGACGCGGTCTATGAATTGCGCGACGGCTCGGGCATCGGGGTCGGCGCCCCGCAGTATGGTACCCGCCGCGGCGTGTTCAGCGGCCTGAGCTGGTCGTACTGAATATCCGCCGCCCGCGGCTTATTCCGCCTCAAGCCCGAACACGGCCCGCGCGTAGTTCCTGATCGAGAAGGGCTGCAGGTCGTCGGGCTGCTCGCCCAAGCCGATGAAATAAATCGGCAGCCGGAGCTGGCGGTAGATGCCGACGAGCGCTCCGCCCCGGCTGGTGCCGTCGAGCTTGGTCACGATCAGGCCGGTGAGCCCGAAGCTCTGGTGGAAGACCCGGGCCTGCTCGATGGAATTGCTGCCGAGCGAACCGTCGACCACGAGCCAGCGGTGCTGCGGGGCGGCGGGATCGTGCTTCTGCAGCACGCGCCGGATCTTGGCCAGTTCCTCCATCAGGTTGCCCTTGGTGTGCAGGCGGCCGGCCGTGTCGACGATCAGCCAGTCGCGGCCGCGGGTCTTCGCCGCCTGCCAGGCGTCGTAGGCCACCGCGGCCGAATCGGCACCGGTGTGGCTGGCCACGATGTCGAGGCCGAGCCGCGTGGCCCAGCTCTGCAGCTGCTCGACCGCCGCCGCCCGGAAAGTGTCGCAGGCCGCCACCAGCACGCTCTGGCCCTCCCCCTTCAGCCGGTGCGCCAGCTTGGCCGTGGTCGTGGTCTTGCCCGAGCCGTTCACGCCGATGAGGGCGATGACCTCCGGCCGGACGGAGGGCGCACCCAGCCGGCCCTCGGCCCCCGCCAGCACGCGCTGCAGCACGGCGGCACCGATCTCGGCGGCTTGCCGGCCCTGGAGCGAGGCGTCCTGCCGATAGGCGGTCTTGATCTCCTCCAGGATTTCCCCCGTGGTCTCCACGCCGAAGTCGGCGGTGTAGAGGGCCTCCTCCAGCTCGTCGAGCGAGGCGGCGTCAATCCGCCGGCCGCCGAAGAGCCCGTGGGTCTTCGCCGCCAGGGCTGAAACCGTCCGCGTCAGGCCGTCCTTGAACTTTTTGAAAAGGGAAAACACCGGGAAGAGGAAAGGTGGGACTCAGGAATTCAGGAAACAGACAAGCCAGGACCGATCCGTTCGATTGTAAGCGGCCGGGCCGCTTCGGGGGCGCGTCCGCTCAGGTCCGTGTTTCCTAATTCTGGCATTCCTGAGTTCCTGAGTTCCACGTTCCTTCCCCTCATTCCGCCGTGGGTTTCCGCGCGTCGCGGCCGAGCTTGTCCTTCATCCGGTCGAGGATGCCGTTGATGAAGCGTTTCGAGTCGGCGGTGGAAAACTGCTTGCTCAGGTCGATGGCCTCGTTGATCGAGACGACCGGGGGGAT
>CAISJA010000186.1 GCA_903885525.1 uncultured Opitutaceae bacterium | reverse complement strand
TTTGCCGGGCACCCGGCCTCGGCGAGTGGGTGGTACGCCGGCTGAACGGCTTTGCCTGGCCGGCCACCTGGATGGCCGTGACCCGGCCGTTGCCCCGCCCAGTCAAACGGGGGTTTCTCCATCCCTACGACAACTGGGCCAACCGCATTGCGACGCACCGCTTCGTAGTCGACATCCCGTCCGGGCAGGGGACGCCCACGGACGCCGCCTTGGCCCGGATCGAGCAAAGCCTGCCCCTCCTCCGGCAGCAGCGAGTGCTGCTGCTCTGGGGCGGCCGCGACTTTTGCTTCAACCGCCACTATTTTGAACGCTGGCGGGAGGTTCTGCCCGAGGCGGAAGCCCATTTTTTGCCCAAAGCGGGCCATTATCTCCTGGAAGACGCGCCCGAGGTTTGCCTCTCCCTGATCCAAAAGCATCTGCAGCCGTAGGGGGGACTTTGTCTTCCGCACCCGGCCGCGCCCAGAAGGAGGAGTTTTGCGCAGCCCGCGCTGGCCTGATGGGGGAAATCCAATCTGTCCCCCGGCAAAAAAACCCGCCGATTCTATTATAGACATAATGTATATTGTGCGACACAGCGGCCCGCCATCAGGGAAGGACGGTCGAGCCGGGAATGCCGGTGTCGAGAGTCATCAGTCGGGCCTGGTGCGAAAACGTGCCAGCTCCAGCAGATGCCCGTCACTCGCCGGGCTGGCCCCGCTCAGCGGGCCTGGCCCCAGCGCGCCGTCAGGGGAAAGTAGATGAACAGCGGCTTGCCGACGACTTCCTTTTCCGGGACGAAACCCCAGTAGCGGCTGTCCTTGCTGCGCGGAGAGTTGTCCCCCATCGCGTAGAAATTGTGGGCCGGCACGTTCACGGTCAGGCCGGGGGCCAGTTGCCGCTGGGCGAAGTAGCCGGGATATTTGCCGTCCCGGTGGGCGTTCCGGTCAAAAGCTCCCGCTCCGGCGATGGGAGACCCGTTGCGCCAGAGTGCGGGCTCCTTGACCTCCAGGCTGTCCCCGGGGAGCCCCACCAGCCGCTTGATGTAATACTGGCGGATCTGTTGTCCGCGCAGGTCCTCCATCTCGGGGCTGATGATGTTCTCGGTTTTGAAGACGAAGCCCTGCCCCACTTTGGGCGGGAAGAAATTGTAGGTGAGGCGGTCGACGAAGAGCAGGTCGCCGGTGAGGATATCAAACGAGAGGATGGGCTGACCCTTCCGAACCTTCAGCCCCAACGGCAGCCAGACGACCGGGATGTTCCGGTTCTGCCCGCCGTAGGTGATGTTCATGACCGTGGTCTCAGGCCTGCGCCCGGCGCGCTGCATTTCGCTGATCAGATGGTCGCTGAGGTCGCCCTTGCCGCGGGCAAACTTCTCCTCGAGCAGCTCCTTGAAATCACCATCGAAATCCGCGGGCGTGGTCAGCTTCACCTGCTGCCCGCCGACCAGGAAGGTCCATTCGCGGTACTGGGTCGGGAAGAGCAGAAAGGACCGGCCAGCCTTTTCGCTGCCGAGCAGGCTGACTTGGTTCGGGCTCGCGGCGTACACCGGCACATAGACCTCGCCATCCGCCGGGGCGTCCACCTGGTAATGCATCGCGCCGAAGGCCAGCATCCGGCCGGCCCGGGCCAGCAGGCCGGGCTCACGGCCCTCCGGGAAAACCTCGTGCGTCATGCCATAATAACTCGGCCACATGGAATTGGTCGGGATCTTGAACGGTTGGACGAAGTACGCCCTGAGGCCGAGGATGACGAGGGCCGCGACGAGGAAAAACTCCACGTTCTCCATCAGCGAACTCATGGGGTAGTAGCGCCCGCCGGTCTCGCGCAGCAGGCCTTCCAGCCGCTCGATCGCGAGCTTCAGCCGGCCGGCATCGGACTTGTCCTTGAGCCGGGCCTTCAGCTCGCCCGTGGCGGCAAGGAGGGCCTGACCCTGGGCGGGGGCCAGCTGGTCCCGCCGGAAATTCCACACGCGCTGGGCCACTTCCAGCCAGTTTTCAGCATGCCGGCGCATCTTGCTTTCCTCGGAACGTAGGAAATCGAACACAGGGAATGGGGGTCAGTTGTTGGTTTTCAGCACTTGGATGAAAGCATCGGGTGGGATCGAAACCCGGCCGATTTGTTTCATCTTCTTTTTGCCTTCCTTCTGCTTGTCGAGGAGCTTGCGCTTGCGGCTGATGTCGCCGCCATAGCACTTGGCCGTCACGTCCTTCCGCATCTCGCGCACGTTGTCGCGGGCGATGATCTTGCCGCCGATGGCGGCCTGGA
>CAISJA010000185.1 GCA_903885525.1 uncultured Opitutaceae bacterium | reverse complement strand
GGAAACCGACGACGGGGAGTCCGTCCACATTGCAGACGACACCCGACGCATTGAGTTTGAAGGAGCCGTCGCGGGTGTAGCCGATCGTGCCGTCGGCGCGCGTGACTTCGAAAAATCCGTCGCCCTGGACGGCGAGGTCGAGATTGTTGCCGGTGCTGGTGAGCTGGCCCTGGGTGAATATCTTGGAGGTGGCGGCCACGCGGGAGCCGTTGCCGACCTCGACGCCGGTCGGGATCAGGTTGCCGCCGCCGGAATCGGTGCCCGAGGCGCGCGGCTTCTGGTAAAGGAGATCCTGGAACTCGATCTTGCTCTTCTTGAAGCCCGGGGTGTTCACATTCGCCAGATTGTTGGCGATGGTGTTCAGGTTGAGCTGCTGGGCCTCCATGCCGGTGGCGGCGGAGTAAAGCGAGAGGTTCATGCGCGGACTGGGTTGAAAGCCATCCGCCCCGCGACCGGAGCCGGCCCGGGCACAAACCGGGCTCGGCCAGGCAGTCGTGATGGGGGCGGAAGAGTGGGAGAATGCATCGGAAGGAGAGGGGCTCAGCCGAGAGCGTCGAGGGTCTTCTGCATCCGTTCGTCGACGGAGCTGATGACCTTTTGGTTGGCTTCGTAGGCCCGGGTAATCAGGACCATGTCGACCATTTCGCGCAGCGGCTGCACATTGCTTTGTTCCAGGTAGCCCTGCAGGAGCTGGGGTTGATCGACACTGGAGGGAGCGGCGCCATCCGCAGCCTTGAACATACCGCCGGCGACTGGCGTGAGGGCGCTGTTGTTGTCAAAGCGCTTGACCGCGATTTTCCCCAGCGAGGTGGTGCCTTGGAAAAGGGAGCCGTCCGGATTGATGGTGAGCGTCCCGGTTCCGGGTTGGAGGACGATCGGGGAGCCGCCGTCGCTCATCACTTCCCCGCCGGCGGAGGTCACCAGGGTGCGGTCGGGGCGCAACCGGAACTCGCCGTTCCGGGTGTAGGCCATGGATCCGGCATCCATCTGGACCTGGAAGAATCCATCGCCCTGGATCGCCACATCGAGCTCCCGTTTGGTCGGCTGGGTTTCGCCGCCAAGAAAATTGATGCTGCCCCGCGCGCTCGGGAAGAGCGCAGGCGTGCCGGTGTCCACCCCCGCCTTGGCATTGGGATCGAACTGGTGTTCACCGGCGGACTGCGTGCTGAACTGCATCAAGCGGGCCCGGTAGCCGGTGTTCTGCGCAGAGGTGATATTCTGCGAGACCGCGTCCTGCCACCGCTCCAAGGCGGAAAGCGAGGCGGCACTTTGATATAGCCCGATGTTCATGCTGGGCTCGCTTAAGCAGCGGCGGTGCCAACATCGATATATCTATTTTATCAATATGCTGTTCAATTGCTTAAATAATTTACGCCGAACCATGAAGGTTCTTTTTTGGGGGCGCGCGAGCCGGCCGGGAAAAAGTTGCCGCCGGCAGTTCCCAGAGCATCACGGTGGCCTGGATGGGCGGAAGGTGCCACAGGAGCAGGGAGAGGCGGTGCCGCCGACCGTTGCCCGGCGCCCAGGTCCGCCTGACCGGCCTGGCGGGCCACATCCGGGCTGCCGGCTAGGTGCCGCGCCGCGCGGGTGTTTGCGGTCCCGGTCTCGTTCAGCTGCCGGCCGGATACAGGCAATCGATCTCGATCCGCTCCCCGCAGGAGCAGCTGACGATCAGCCGGACAACCTTGTCGCCCTGTTTGACGGTCTCGACGGTGGGGCCGGCCGGTCCCGGGTGGGCGTTGCCGGGCTGGGAAGGATGCGCATGGGGCTGGGCGGACCGGAGCGGTTCACCGAACAGGGTTTTTTTGCCGGAAAGAAACGGTTTCATGGTCAAGGTCGACGGCCCCCATGGGAGGAGCCATTGGGCCGGCCGGCGCCACCGGCCAGCTGCTTGCTCGCTTCGCGGACCTTGGCCGTGAGGCTGAGGCTCAGGGTGATGCGCTCGTTGGCTTCGGAGTCGGGCGGCTCCGCCGGCAGCGGCTTGGTGTCGGCGTAGCCGGTCACGCGTTCGATCTGCTCGGGGTCCACGGCGTAGCGGACCAGAATGCGCCGGGCCATGTTGGCCCGCTCGGTCGACAGCTCCCAGGCCGAATACTCCTCGTTGTCGAACTTCAGGTTGGCCCGGGTGTGGCCGTCGATGGTGACGCGGAAATGGTGATGTTCGATGATCCAGGCCATGCTTTGGAGCACAAATTTGCCCCACTCGGACAACTCGCTGCTGTGGTGGTTGAACAGCGGCTGCTTGGCCCGGTCAAAAAGGGTGATGCGCAGCCCGTCGGAGGAGACCTGGATGTCGATCGGCTTCTGGTTGAAGTCCTGGTCGAAATGCAGCAGACGGTAAAAGTCGGCCGCCACGGAGTTGAGGAAATTCAGCTCGATCTGCCGGTTCTGCTCGCTCGGTTTGTTTTTGCCGGAAGATTCTTCATCCTCGCTGCTCTTGCTGGAGCTGTCGTTGTTCTCCTTGTTGAAAGGCATGATGCCCGAATGGTCCGAGAGGGGCGAGCTGAACGGGCTCTGGAAATAATGGGAGGTGGCGATGAGGATTTTCCGCTCCTGCGAGGAAATCCACAGGACCATAAACAGGGCCATCATCGCGGTGACAAAATCCGCGTAGGCCACCTTCCATGCGCCGCCTGATGCTGCCATGGGGGGCGGGCTCCTATTTGCCGAGGCCCTTCACGGCGGCCTCCAGCTCGTCGGCGCCAGGCTGCACATTGCTGTCGAGCGAGCGGCGGGCGACCTCGACGGCGGTGAGGGGGGCAAGGCCCTTGGCGAAGCCGGACACGGCCTGCATGATGCATTTCAGGCAGAGCTGATCGGAGGCATTGTTGAACTGGACGCGGTTGGCGAGGGGATTGACGAAGCCATAGGCCACGAAAATGCCGAGCAGGGTGCCGGTCAGGGCGGCGGCCACCCGCTCCCCCACGACCTCCGGGCCGTCGGCGATGGCCGCCATGGTGTTGATGATGCCGAGCACGGCGGCCACGATGCCGATGCCGGGCAGGGAGTCGCCGACGAGGTGCAGGATGTGCACGGGATGGTCGGCCTCCTCGCGCTTGGCCGTCAGCTCGGCGTTCATCAGGTCCTCCAGCTGGTCGGGTTTGATTTTGCCGTCGATGACGGGCTTGAGTCCGTTGCAGAGAAAGGCCAGCCGCTCGTGGTGGTTAAGCAGGGCGGGATAGCGCTGGAAGAGGCTGCTCTTGTGCGGATCCATCACGTGCTCCTCCAGGGCGATCAGGCCGTTGCGCCGCCCAATCATGAAGAGCTCGAACAGCAGTTTCAGGAGCTCGAAAAATTCGTCGCGGCCCGCAGTCTTGCCGGAGATGGCACCCTGGATCTTGTGGATGATCTCCTTGAGGACGTGCATCGGGCTGGCAATGATAAGCACGCCGGCCGCCACCCCGAGGATGACGACGAACTCCGAGACGTGGAGCAGGACCATGGGCTTGCCGCCCGCCAGCATAAATCCGCCGATGGTGGAGAAAAAAACAATCGCTGCTCCGATGAGGACAAGCATCTCGTGGTTTGAGGTTCGCCTCAGCGGTTGCGAGCCCGGCCAAGGTAGGCCCGCAGACCAAGGATGGTCTGCGAGTGGATTTGACAGATGCGTGACTCCGTGAGGCCGAAGACCGCCGCAATCTCCGCCAGCCGCATGTTTTCAAAGTAATACATGGCGAGTATCTTTCTGGGTATATCGGGCAGTTCGGTGATTTTTTGAGAGAGAAGTTGCAGCAGCTCCTGTTTTTCCATCGTATCCCGCCCGGTGGTGTCGTGCTCATCGGCGAGCAGTTCGTGGAGGGAGGCCCCCTCGGAATCCTCGCCTTCGGTGTGCTGGTCGAGGGCGATGAAGGTGACGGGGCGGATCTCGTCGAGCCACTTGGCGTAGTCCTTGTGCGTGAGTCCCAGCTCGGCGCAGATCTCGTCCTCGGTGGCGGTGCGGCCGAGTTTCTGCTCAAGGGCGTTGATGGATTCCTTGAGCTTGCGGGCCCGGGCGCGGGTGCGGCGGGGGCACCAATCCATGCGGCGCAGCTCGTCAAGGACGGCGCCACGGATGCGCATGGCGGCATAGCTGGCGAAGGTGTTGCCCTGCTCCGGGTCGTATTTGCGGACCGCCGCGATCAGGCCGGTCACGCCCACGCTGTAGAGGTCGTCCGCATCGATGTGCGGCGGCAAGGTGAGCTTGATGCGGTCCACGACATTGCGGACCAACGGGAGGAAGCGCTCGATCAAATCCTTTTCATCGACAGCGCCCGAGGTAACACCGGCATAGGCCCGCCAAGCGGCGGTGGCAGGTGAGGCATCCATGCCGGGTGCGGTGGCAACAGCGGCGTTTTTCATGACTTCATTGGGTTGAGGGGGGTTCACGACTTGTGCTTGGCAGCCTCGGCAGCGGCGGCCTGCTGCCGGAGGGAAATGGTTTCGCGGATGCTGGTAATGGCGACCGTCCACAACCAGCGGAAGAGGAGCGCGCCCACGAGGGTACCGAGCGCCGCGTCGAGGAGGACCCGGTCGGGACCGCAATCGGCCAGCCAGCTGCTCAGGCCGGCGAGGACAAAGCCGCACGCTCCGCCGAAGAGAAAGATGAAGCGCATAGTCAGGCGGCGGCGTTGAGGGTGGTGGAGGCATCGTCCTCCGTCTCATCCGGCTCCGCTTCTGCCGGGGCGACCGGCAGCGTGCGGCGGGAAACCGCGTCCAGGACATCCTCCTCGCAGTCGCCGGTCAGGGAGGGACCGGTGCCGAGGAAGAGCGGCACGAGGCGCGGATCGAGGAGGTAGTCCCACAGCCGGCCCCAGTGCGGGACTTCGTCGAGGTGCGTAAAAATGACATGCGTGGCGCCGAGGTCACAGCCGGCGGCATAGGCTGCGCGGAGGGTGACGTGGTCGTAGGCGGCGTTCAGCACGAGGACGCGCTGCGTGATGGCCTCACGGTCGAGAAAGCCGGCCAGGGCGAGGTTTTCGCCGGGAGAACGCACCGACATGCCCGGCAGGTCGAAGTAGACGAAGCCGCCGGGCGTCGCCGGTTGGGTGGAGGCCGGGAAATGGGCCAGGGGCACGCCCAAGGCCTCGCAAAACACGGTCAGGGCGCCGGCCTGGTGCGGACGGTCAAACTCGGCGGTGATGACATGGCCGAGACGCGCACGGCGGAAGACCTCGGCGCCGAGCCATTTGGACAGGGCGGTGGTGCGCCCCACCCCCGGACTGCCGAGGAAGGCGGCACGGGTGAGCGGAGCGGCGGGAGCCTGCGCCGCGGCCAGCTCGCGCAGGTGACGGCCCGTTTCCACCAGGGCCCGGTGGAGGGGCAGGCGGCTCAGACCGGGCCAGGCCGGCGAATCCTCCAGCCGGGCGACCAAGGATTCGGAAAAGCCGGAGCGGCGAAGCAGGGTGGCGAGGCTTTGCTGGCGGGTCAGCCGGGAGCGGGTGGAACGGAGGGAGACGTGGGCCGCACCTTCGATTGTGCCGGGCCCGGACGTGGCGGGCAGAGTGACTTCGGTCTTCGGCTCCGCCGGGGCGGGCGGGGGCGGTTCCGGAGGCAGGGCGACCTGGGCCACCACCTCGAGCCTGGGCGCGGAAAACAGCCCGAGGAGGCCGCCGGCGGCGATGTTGCGGACGGAGAGCACGCGGGCCTGGTCGCCGAGCTGCTCGCGAATCAGGCGGGCGGCCTCGTCGGCGGACGAGACGGTGAATTTGAAGCAGGTACCGGGGGTGGTGGGCAGTTCCATGGCGGTGGGCTCAGGCGGCGGCCTTCAGGTCGACGCGGCTGACGGGGGCAGGGGCAGGGGCGGAAATGATGCCGGCGTTCTCGATTTCGGTGGCGGCGGGCAGCTCCTGGAAAGCGAGGACGATGAGGCGGGGGAAAGACGGTTCGAGGAAGCGTTTGAGCGGGAGGCGAGCCTCGGTGGAGACGACCAGCACGGCGGGCTGGCCGGAGCTGACGAAGTCGGCGGTGCGGCGGCTGAGCTCCTCCAGCAGGTGGCGGCCGGTGGCCGGATCGAGGGCGAGGCCGACCTCGGTGGGGGTGCGGTGCACCTTGCCGGCCAGCACCTGCTCCAGCCGCGGGTCGAGCGTGAGCGCGCGCAGGACACCGGGCCGGGCCTCGAATTCCGGGACGAAGTAGAGGCCGAGGCGGCGGCGGATGAGTTCGCTCAGGTCGTCCGGATTCTTCGAGAGCGGGGCGAAATCGGCGACGCCTTCGAGGATGAGCGGGAGATTGAGGATCGCGATGTTCTCGCGGAGGAGGTTCTGTAGGACCCGCTGGATGATGCCGACGTTGACCAGATCGGGGATGAGCTCGGCCACGAGGGCGGCATTCGTCGCCTTGAGGTGGTCGAGCAGGGCCTGCACGTCCTGCCGGGCGATGAGGTGGTGGGCGTTGACTTTGAGCGTCTCGGACAGGTGGGTGATGAGAACGGAGGAAGGGTCGACCACGGTGAAATTGTTGATCTCGGCGGTCTTCTTCTCCGCCTCGTCGATCCAGGTGGCATCGAGATTGAAAACCGGCTCGCGGGTGGGCACGCCACGGAGGCGCACCGTGCTGCCGGCGACGTTCATGGCGAGGAAGCGGCCGGGCAGGAGCGTGCCGCGGGCAACGCACTTGCCGCGGAGCAGGAAACGGTAGTCGTTCGCCTCGAGCTCGAGATTGTCGCGGACCGAGATGGGGGGCACTACGATGCCTTTCTCCCGGGCGAGTGTCTTGCGGACCCCGGTGACCCGCGCCAGCAGGTCGCCGCCTTGCTTCTGATCGGCCAGCGAGAGCAGGCCGTAGCCGATTTCGATCGCGAAGATGTCGATGTCGATGAGCTTGCGGGCGTACTCGACGAGGTTCAGCGAATCCACTGCTCGAGCTCCGTGCGCGTGTCGGTGCGGCTGTCGCGATACTTCACAATCACGGGCGTGGCCAGCGACAGGCCCCACTCCTTGCCCTGCCCCACTGAGACCTGACGCGCGCCCGGCACGACCACCGCGCCGGCGGGAATCACGAGCGGCTGCCCCGGCTCGGGCTTGATGATGCGGCCATGCACGAGGTCGTACACGGGCGTCGATCCGGTCAGCACGGTGCCCGCGGCGATGACCGCGCGCTCTTTCACGATGGCGCCTTCGTAGATACCGGTGTTGCCGCCAACAAGGACGTCGTCTTCGACGATGACGGGCATGGCCCCCACGGGTTCGATCACGCCGCCGATCTGCGCGGCCGCGCTGATGTGGACGCGCTTGCCGATCTGCGCGCACGTGCCGACCAAGGCGTGCGAATCAACGAGCGAACCATCGCCAACATACGCGCCGATGTTGACGTACATCGGCGGCATGCACACGACGCCGCGACCCAGAAACGCGCCCTCACGCACAGACGATCCGCCCGGCACGATGCGCACGCCGGCGTCGAGACCCGGTTTCTTGAGCATCATCGTGTCCTTCTCATAGAAG
>CAISJA010000184.1 GCA_903885525.1 uncultured Opitutaceae bacterium | reverse complement strand
CGAATTTCTCTCCAGCTTTTTTGAGGGCATTGAGTACAGTGGGCGGAATCTTCTGAATCGCCTCCTCAAAGTTCTGCTTGAGATCTTCCGGCAGATTTCCCGCATAAGTCACATCATACGATTTCGGTTCTGGCTTCGGCTCGGGCTCTGGCTTCGGCTCGGGCTTCGGTTTGACAGGTTCTGGCTTGGGCTCTGGTTTCATCTCCGCCCATGTCGCCGTCGGCCGCAGCGACTTCTGCAGGATCTTGACCCATGTCGCATCGCTCCGGCCCGGCTTCCCCGGCATCACCGACGGGCCCGACGGGCCGCTGCCGATGCCGATCCGGGCCGCCATCCGCTCGCCAAACATGTCCTTCAGGTGCTGGGGCTTGATTCCCATGTCCAGAATTCCCTTCAGCAGCTCGGCCCGCTGCTGGGCCGCGAGCTGGTGGGCCGGAGTGTTGACCGACGCCCAGGCGTCTTTGGCCCATCGCTCCTTGACCCCGGCCTTCGTCATCTGATCGACGGTCAGCTTCTCGCGGCTGACGACCTCGCGGAGCAGCCGGACGCGGTTGGTCGTGACGACGTCCTCCCACTTCACGACGCCCTGATCGATGAGCTGGAGGTTCGCCTTGCCGACGACCTTGACCCGCTGGTCCGGCGGCAGGTCGGCGATCATCTTCCGCCAGTCCTGATACGGCTCCGAGACCTTGCCCGGGTAGATGGCCACCGAATGGCATCGGCAGCCGTAGTGCATCTTGCCCCACCACTGCGCCACGGCCAGGTGGTACTGGTAGCACAGCCCGCAGGTGTTCACGCGCGAGCAGACGAACTGATAGAGGATCTTGGTAGTCTGGTTGGTGAACGATTCACCGACCTCGCCCGGCCAGACGATCGTCGCCATCGGTCACTTGCCCTTGCCGCCGCGCTTTCCGCCACACGATTTACCCATGAAGGGCCTCCTTCGTTAAATACTTGGGGTCGATCACGTCTTTCATCGCCTGGGAATCGGCCCGCTGGTCGGCGTCGTTGAGGGCGATGCCCAGGTACCGGATCAGCCGGGTCCGCTGCTGGGTTTCCCAGGTCCGTAGCGCCGTCGGGTCCCCCACTGTCGAGCCGGCCGCCCCGATCGCCGCGGCCAGGTCGTGCCGGGCTCGAGCGAGCGCCGGGGCGAACGCCATGCGGATCGGCATGTTGTACCAGAGCAGGCCGCGCACGTAGGCCGCCTGAGCCTGGGTGGGCAGCTCGCCCTTCCGCAGGAATTCCTCCGGCACGCCGCGCCGCCAGAACGGGATCGCGTCGCGGTAGCAGGCTTCGGCGCAGTCCTGGACGAGCCCAGCCAGGGATTGGACCGTCGGGCCGCCGATCGCCGCCCACAGCTCGTCCAGCCGTGCCAGGGCGGCCAGGAAGCTGGGATTGCGGCGGACGACCGCGGCGGATGCTCGGCCGTCTGGCGTCGCCTTTAGTGACTCGGTCACCGCCTTGACCGCATGGGCCCGGGCGTCGGCCAGCAAGCCGCTGACCAGCTTGACCGCCGCCCGATGCCAGGGGAGCAGCCGGCGGCGGTGGCGTTCGTGGATCTGCTTGTCGGTCATCGCCTGGGAGGGGTCCATTTCGCGAACAGTAGGGTGCTGACCAGTTGCTTCTTCGTCGCGCTGGTCGTGCTGTCGGTCCAGGTCACCAGACCGACTGCCGCGCCGTACGTGACGGGCGCGGTGGCGACGGTATCAGAGACGACGGTGACGCTGCCCGCCGACACCCCGGCCACGCCCGAGGGCGTGAACGTGGGGGCCGATCCTGTCCACGTCGTGCCCGCGCCGATGAAAGTGATCGTCTGCACGCGGCTGGGGCGGACCTTCGTCGGGCTGACGTCGAGCGTTGCCATCAGAACAGCCTCAGTATTTTCAGCGCTTCATCGACCGTGATCTTGGCCAGGTCCGGGTTGTCCTCGCCGAGCTGGCGGACGGCGTCGGCGAGCATCCCACGTGCCCACGCCAGGGAGCCGGTGCGGAAGGCCTCCATCGTGTTCACCCCGACCAGAGTCGCTTCGAGCGAGCGGCGGATATCCACCGCGGTCTGGCCGTCCTGCTGGTACCGGGACGTCGCGGAGCCGTCATGGATGCGGTACCGTGCCAGTAGCTCGGCGCACCAGTACCAGGGCACGCGGGCCGCCAGCCGCTTCCACATATCCCAGTCGCCCGCGTGGGGCAGGTCCTCGCGGTACAGTCCCACGCGGTGGTAAGCATGCCGCGCGACGATCATTCCGCAGATGGAGAACGGGTTGCCGCCGTGCAACTTCGCCAGCAGCTCGCGCGGCTCGACGATTCCGGACCGGTCGAACCACGGGGCATGGGCGGCCGTGGTGCCGTTCGCTTCCCGCCAGGCTCTGGCGCCGATCGACACCATGCCGGCCTCGGGGCACTCGGCCGCCGCCGCGGCGAAGCGGCCGTAGAATCCGGGCACGATCCAGTCGTCATCGTGCAGGATGTGGCACCAGTCGCCGCTCGAGGCGGCGACCAGCGCATTCATGTTGCCGAATGTGCCGAGGTCTTCGCCCCAGCGCAGCACGGTGATGTCCGGGCTGATGTCGCGGATGACCGGCTCGAGCAGTCTGGCGGACGCAT
>CAISJA010000183.1 GCA_903885525.1 uncultured Opitutaceae bacterium | reverse complement strand
GCGAAGTGGCCGGCGAATTTGAGCGCCCCGCCCTCCTCTTTTCCGGCGGCAAGGATTCGATCTGCCTGCTCCGCCTGGCCGAAAAGGCCTTCCGCCCCTCGCTCCTGCCGCTCCCGCTGCTGAATGTCGACACCGGCCACCACTTCCCGGAGCTAAACGAATTCCGCGACCGCCGCGCCGCCGAGCTGGAGGCCCGCCTGCTCGTGCGCACCGTGGAGGACGCCATCGCCCGCGGCATCGCGACGCCCTCGCCCGGCGAGGTCAGCCGCAACCGCCTGCAGATTCCCACCCTGCTGGCCGCGGTGGAGGAATTCCGCTTTGACTGCCTGATCGGCGGGGCCCGCCGCGACGAGGAGAAGTCCCGGGCCAAGGAGCGGTTCTTCAGCTACCGCGACGCCTTCGGCCAGTGGGACCCCAAGAACCAGCGCCCCGAAATCTGGAACCTCTACAACGGCCGCTTGCACCCCGGTGAGCACATGCGGGCGTTCCCCCTCAGCAACTGGACGGAAACGGACATCTGGGAATACATCCGGCAAGAGGAGCTGGAGGTGCCGTCCATCTACTTCAGCCACGAGCGCCCCTGCGTCCGGCGCCAGGGCCAATGGCTGCCGGTGAACTCCATCGTGCCGCCGCGGCCGCAGGAAGAGGTGAAGGAGCTGGTCGTCCGCGTCCGGACGATCGGCGATATCATCAGCACCGGCCTGATCGAATCCCGCGCCGACACCGTCGACGACATCATCGCGGAAATCTCCTCCGCCCGTGTGACCGAGCGCGGCTCCCGGGCCGACGACCGCACCTCCGAAGCCGCGATGGAAGACCGCAAGAAGGCCGGCTATTTTTAAAGCCCGTCGTTTCCCCTCCTCTCACCGTGACCCACGCCTCCCTTTCCTCGTCCGCCACCCTGCCCGCCCCCCGCCCTGCCGCCACCACCCCGGCGGCGCCTCCGCCCGGCGCGCCCCTGATCGACCTGCTGCGCTTCAACACCTGCGGCAGTGTGGACGACGGCAAATCCACCCTGATCGGCCGGCTGCTTTACGACTCCAAGTCCCTGATGGAAGACCAGCTGGAGGCCCTGGAGCGGTCGGCCGCCATCACCGGCGGCGGCCAGGTGAACCTGGCGAACCTCACCGACGGCCTCCGCGCCGAACGCGAGCAGGGCATCACCATCGACGTCGCCTACCGGTACTTTGCCACGCCCCGCCGCCGCTTCATCATCGCCGACACCCCGGGCCACGTCCAATACACCCGCAACATGGTCACCGGCGCGAGCACGGCCAACCTCTCGATTGTGCTGGTGGACGCCCGCGCCGGCGTGATCGAGCAGAGCCGGCGCCACACCTGCATCGCCTCGCTCCTCCGCATCCCCCATCTCGTCGTAGCCGTCAACAAGATGGACATGGTCGGCTGGAGCCAGGCCCGCTTCGACGAGATCCGCGGGCAGTTTGAGGAATTTCTGCCCCGACTCGACATCAAGGACGTGAAGTTCATCCCGATCAGCGCCCTGCATGGCGACAACGTGGTGGACCGCTCCCGCCACACCGCCTGGTACGAAGGCCCGACCCTGCTCGACCACCTTGAAACCGTCCACATCGGGAGCGACTGGAACTTGCAGGGACTGCGCTTCCCGGTGCAGTGGGTCAACCGGCCGCAGCGGCCGAAGGATCCCGCCCAGCATGACTTCCGCGGCTACAGCGGCCAGCTGGCCGGCGGCATCGTGCGCGTGGGCCAGCGGGTGGTCTCGCTGCCCGGCGGCCAGTACAGCACCGTCCGCGAAATTCACTCCGGTACAGGCCGGGTGGAAGAGGCCTTCTGCCCACAGTCCATCACCCTCGTCCTCGACGACGATATCGACCTCAGCCGTGGCTCGATGCTGACGGATCCGGAAGAGCTGCCCGGCGGCGGAATCGATCTGCTCGCCCGGGTCTGCTGGATGCGCCAGCAGCCCCTGCAACGCGGGAAAAAGTACCTGCTCAAGCACACCACCAGCACGGTGCAGGCGGTGGTGATGGACATCACCCACCGGATCGACATCAGCACGCTCACGCCCGAGCCTGCTCCGGCGGAACTGGCGCTGAACGACATCGGCGAGATTCGGCTGCGCACCGCCCGCCCGGTCTTCTACGACGGCTACGGCACGAACCGTCTCACCGGCTCGTTCATCCTCATCGACCCGAGCAACCACGCCACCGTCGCCGCCGGTCTCCTGCCAGCCCCGCGGGAAGTGGTCCGCCCCGAGCAGTCCGACTTCGACATCTGAAGCAACCTGGCGGACTGAGATGCGAATATCTCCTCTTGATCGTACTTTTGGGGCAAACGCGGGGGCCTCTCCCGAGAGGCTGCTGGGCGAACATACCCCATTTTCGCGAAGAAAATGCCCGATGGGCCTGATGTATGCCAGAAGACCAGCACCCTCTGCCGCCCGGAAGCGCGCCGCTTCCACTCACTGCGGATATTCAGTTCCGCCCTTAGCCCCGCCGAAGAAATCCTTGTTCCTCGGTCCGCCGGACTGCTCGTGGTGAGGCTGCCGTGAAGATCACGCTCAAACTGGATTACGCCTGCCGCATCCTGGTGGAGATGGCGCGGCACTACCCGGACCTCAAGCCGGTCCAGATCGAGCACCTGTCCCGGGTGGAGGCCGTCCCGGCCAATTTCCTCGCGCAAATCCTCGGGGAGTTGCGCAGCGGCCGGCTCGTCGTGAGCAAGCGGGGCGCACAGGGCGGCTTCCTCCTCGCCCGTCCGCCCGACGAGATCACCCTGTGCGACATCATCCGGGTGATCGAGGGCGACCTCCTGGAACTCAGCGGCAACCATGGCGGCCGCTCCGGCCGGCGCCTGAGGCAGGTCTGGACCGAGGTGCAAACCGCCGCCGCCCGCAAGGCCGGCGAATTCACCCTCGAAAAGCTGGCGGCGGCGAAGGACGGGGACATGTACCACATCTGAAGCCAAACTCCGCCGGCAAAGCCCATCCTGGAGGCGCGAGCCGGTAGCCAACCACAAACTTGACTCCGCCGGAGCGGCCGACGACTTTCACCCCCGCGTCCATGAGAAAAAACCGCCTCGCCATCCTCGCAGCCGGCGGCTGGATCACCGCCTCCGAGTTCGTCCGCAACGAACTGTTTTTCAAACATTACTGGGTCGACCACTTCGCCGGACTCGGGCTGAAATTTGCCACGCTGCCGGTCAATGGATTCCTCTGGACGCTGTGGAGCTTCGGGCTCGCGGCGGTAATTGCCAAGCTGCTCACCAGGTTCTCCTGCGGGCAGACCATCGGCTATGCCTGGCTGGGGGCGTTCCCGCTGATGTGGATCTGCCTCTACAACCTGCGAGTGCTGCCGCACGGGCTGCTCCTCTCCGCCGTGCCGCTCAGCCTCCTCGAGGTGTCCATCGCCACCTTCCTCGTGCGGAAGCTCCAAGGCCGCCCCGCGTAGCCGGGAGGATGCCAGCAGCGTCGGGCGGAGTTTTATGGAGAGCGGGAAGGGGGGAGTGCGGCGGTGTCAGTCTGAGAGGCGATCACAGGGTCAGGTCAGGCCTTCGTCGAAGTCGTATTGCCCGGCTGCGTTGAAATGCGACTTGTCGAATCCATCGGCGAGTTTGATCGCCCGCGTCTGCAACACGCCCTTTGCGCGCAACTCCTGGCAGAATTTGTAGAGGCTGCGCGCGTCTTCGGTGATAATGTAAGCAATGTCGCCAGCTTTGGCCTGACCCAAAATCTTGAAATCGTCTTTCAGGGCATCGCGCGCGACGCCAGCGCTGCCCTTGTAGAGCGTGAAATCGAGCTCCGCTGCGCGCATGGCGTCGTCCATGTTGAATGGCAGCGTGATGAT
>CAISJA010000182.1 GCA_903885525.1 uncultured Opitutaceae bacterium | reverse complement strand
GACCTCTGTGTCGACCTCTCGGTCCAGATCGCCGACCGCCAGACCGAATTACGCCGCGCCGCCCCACCTGATCAAACCTAACCACCTATCCAGAACCCGGCACTCTCAAGTCATTAATTGGCCCGAATTTCTGCTCTCGCTGAGGGATGGCGCGCACAATACCGCCGTTGGGAGAAGAAGTGGTGAACGCCGTTGAGCAGGCATGGAAGCAAGCGCAGGAAGATTGGGCGCGGAAACGCTTGCTGGTGGTGCGCCTGATTGCCCAGCACGAACTGACGACCGAGCAGATCGCCCAAGTGGCTGGGGTGAGTTGTAAAACCGTGTTTAACTATCGCGACCTCGTCGTCGAAGGCGGGGTCGCGGCACTGCTGCACCGGAATTGGGCCGGCGGCCGAACCCCGGGGGTATCCACCTTCGTCTGGGCCAAGGTTTGATCCGGGTACGAGGTGCTCCAAAAATGAACCAGATCATAGCCGGACGGATCCGTGCGGTCGGTTACACGCTCGCGATCGCCTCGGCCACCACGGTTCCGACGGTCTCGTGCCGATTAAAATGCTCGTAGATCCGCCGGCGCTCCTCATTTGGCATCGCGAGTGCGCGCTCACAGGCCGTCGCCAGAGCCGCGAGATCACCGTATGGGTAGCGCAGGATCAGTTGCTGGGCGTGCAAGTCCTCCAGCCGCCCGCCGGTCCTGGAGTCCTCGCTCACCACCGCCAGTCCGATGCACCCGGACCAGAAAGGGCGGTCAGTGTGAGTCTTCGCCATGGCAGGTGTCGTGAATTTCCGGCCTTCGGGGCAAAGCGCGACCTTGAAGCGGTTCAGCTGAAAGCGTGAATGCTCCGCGGGCGAATGATCGTAGCTGGGGAGGAACCGGTCCTTGAACCTAGCCTGCAGGAACGCGATCTGCCGCTTCCGGTGCTCGGTCAGGCCGAGGGGCGAGCCGAGGAACATGATCTTTTCCTCGGGGCTCTCGTTAAAGGGGGGCGCGAACGGCACCACATTGGCCACCCAGCTCCGATGGATCGTGCGGCAGGAGGGCTTGAGGCGGGCGCGGCCCGGTTCGTCGAGGGGGGATTCGTCGTGAATCAGGAGGTCGAGGTAGGGGGCGATTTCCCCGAAGCAAGGCATGCACCGGCTCGCCTCATCGAACGCATAGTAGACGTGGCGGATGCCAACTTTGGCCAGCAGCCCGAAGACCTTGCCCGCAACCGTCTGCAGGGACTGGGGTTGATGACCCATCGTGATGAGCCAGCGCTCCTCCCTCGGCTCGCGCGGGGCCGAGGCGAAATCGATCAGGTGCTTGGGCCCGCAAACCCAGGCGGGCAGGAAGTCGATACCCGGCTGGGTCAGGGAGGCAAAGCACCGGGCGTTCTCGGCATACCAGTCGCAGTCGAGCCGGCCCATCCGCAGCAGTTTCGCCTCGTGAGGATTGCTGACCATGGCCGCTATTTCGAGCGTAGGCACCCGCGCCAGATAGGCCGGAACCGGCTCAAGCTCGCTGGCCCAGGTGTTGTAGTAGCATACCCGCACACGCCGTTTCGGGCCAGGCGGGGAGGGGATTGAAGCATCCGGAAGAAGGGGCGAAGTTTCCAAGCGGGGGAAAGGATTTCAGGAAGGAATCGGCGTTTACCGTCAGGCGCGCGTATGCGAGATCGGAATCATTCCGGCCGATTCTGGCGGCCAGACGACTTCCAGCTCGGGCCGGAGGCCCATCATGGCGTGGAAAGGAGCGGGCTGGGCGACGCCGCTGTCCAAGGAGCGCCAAATCCAACTGCCGCTCTCGGGCATCACAAAGTCATCGGCCGCCCGGGCCGCGTTGGTCATGCACCGGCTGCGGTTCTCGTAGGTGGTGAAATCGCGGACGGTGCGAGCGGCATGGGGGTCCTGGTAGGAGGCGACCCGTCCGATGCCAAGGTGCGCGACATGCCTGCCGGCGCAGGTGTGCTTGCTGCCGAGAACCAGCACGGGGGTCTGGGTCTGCAGGATAAAGACGATCCGCGAGGGCAAACTCAACCTCGTGAGCCACTCGTTGTCCTCGCTGCCGTTCAGTGTTCCGCTCGGCACGACCACAAACGGGTATTCGGTGAGGCGGTCCGCCAGAACCTGTTCGGGTACGAGCCCCATGACGTTAATTCCCGGCGCTGAATACTCCGGGGCCGGGGGCAGACCGAACCAGTCCAGGGTCAGGCCGGCATGACCGACAAAATGGAGCAATTGCTGCAGTTGCTGATTTGTCCACATGCTGCCGACCAGGGCCCCGTTTGTGGGGGGCCGAATCTTGGCGTTCCAATGATTTCTCCGCTGGGCCGCCCGGTTTAAAACGATGGGTGGCATGACCTCAAAGTCATAATTGTACTTCATCATGTACGCCATCTGCAGTTCCGAAGAGATGGCGAGGCGCAGCTGGGAGCGGCGCAGCAATTCCTTGATCAGGGTGTCCTCCAGCCCGGCAATCAGGATGTTGCGATCATCCATGACATAGGTGCAGAGCTTGGCCCCGGTGACCGTGTGGGCCGCAAGGGCGAGGATGCATTCATCGCGGGTGAAAGGGACCAGCATGATGCGCCGCACCTGGTAGGGCGCAAGGAGTCGACGGAGCCGAACTTCCAGTTCCCGGTCCGTCAAATCCTCCGTGGGCACGCAGAAATGAGTGCCGCCAGCCTCCTCTACGCCGCCATAAAATGTCGCGGGCCTGAGCGTGATGGCATCAAGCTGGGATCCGAAAAAGCGCTTGATGAGCACCCCAGCCCCGTGCTTTTGACAATTTTCGCAACTGGACGAGACCAAGTTGCGTTCCTTGCCGGCGTAAACGGGGATGGATGGCTCGGCGAGGAGGGCAAGTCGGAAGGCAGACTGGTATGCCTCCACTTGCGGGGAATGGTCGGTGGCGCGTCGCAGGCAGAAGCCGGCCTCGGCCCGGCGTCCCGCCTCCCAGAGGGCGAGGCCGAGCTGAAACCAGTGTTCGTCCTCATTCGGATGATATCGAGCCACCCGATACCAGGATTCGAGGGCAGGTTCCCGCGCGCCGGCGACACTCGCAAGCTGGGCATGGAGCAGTTGAAGGGAGGTGCAGTCGGGATGCTTTGCCGCCAGTTCGGCCAGTGCCGGCATGCTGCCTCCGGGCACCAGACCGCTGCGCCAGGCCAATTCCGCTTGCCAGTGGGGTTGGGCCAGACTGCTTTTGCGCACGCGAACCAGGAAATGCTGAATGCGCGGGTCGCACGGATTGAGCCGAAGAGCCTGCTGGGAATATTTTTTATATCCCGCCGTATTCTTCTCGAGGGCGGATAGCTCGGCTTGCAGCAACATGCCGTCGAGCGCGCCAGCGCGGAGCGCAGCCAACTGGTTGGCGGTGTCGAGTGCCACCGGGTAGTTGCCGGCGTGCAGCGCCGACCAGGCTCCCGTCCGCAGCCGGCAAAGCTCGGCGGTTTGCGGCTCAAGGGCGAGGTTCAGCGACTCCGGATTCCAGCGCAACGCGGCTTCCGGGGAAAGCTGGAGACGCGGGAAGCGTTCGGCGAGCGCCTGGCTGATGTCTGGATGCTCCCTCGCCGGTGCCAGTGCCGGCATGGCCTCGTGTCTGAGCAGGGTCTGGACAATCGAGGAGGCGGCCAGAGTCTGCGCCAAGGTAGTCGGATCCAGCCGGCACCATATCGAGTTGGGGCGGACGGGTCCGGGCGCTTCCCAGGCTGGGTCGGCCAACGCGGCGAGAACCGCGCGGCGGGCAGGAAGCGAGAGGTGGCGTTGGTACCAGTCCGCACCGGCCTGCGCCTGTGGACGGGCTGATGCTGGATTGAGCAGCAGGTCGGCGAGTTTCGCCCCCAGTTCGTCCGCACTATCAAGGGCCAGAAAGGGCACGCCCTGGGCGGATGCCTGAAGCGCCGCAGCCTCAGGACCAAGCCCAGTGGCCACGACAAAGGACCCCGCCGCCAGTGCTTCGAAGAGTTGGTCCGGCCATTGTCCCTGGCTGGCGGGCACGAGGGTGCAGAGGGCCCGTCCCATCTGTTCCAGCCGATTCTCGGCGTGATCGGTCCAGTATCGGAGGGGCAGCCGCAAGCGGTGCAGGGTCTCGATTCCCTGCCCGGGATCATCCCCGGGTGCCCAGGCCGGCGTGGGCACCAAGATCAGTGGCTGACGGTCGGTTTGTCGGACGAGGGGAAGCCACGGGTCGTAAACGGAGCAGAGGAGCCCGGGTTGCCAGGTGGTCTTGGTCAGACCATAGGCGTGAAAGACCGCCTCATCGAGGCACCCTTGAGTGAGCACGATGCGGTCAAATGACTCACGCCGGGCGTACTCCAGGACGCGGGGCAGCCCTCCTTCGGCGAGTTGGGTGTCGCCGACCAGGAGTAGTCGGGGTTTCGGAATCGCAGCCAGGTTTCCCGGCCAGGAATCAGTCAGCCCATCCACGTGGCAGGCGACGACATCGGGCTGTTGTTCGGTGGGAAGCGAGGCCAGCACCGCAGCCAGATCGTAGTCCCCGGGTGGGGTCCGAAGGCTGAAAATCCGGCCCTGCAAATTCCGGTCCAGCAGGCGCGGACCGCATTCGATCTGTTCGTCAGCCAGCAGCGGCCATGTCCGGGAATGCGGGGGCGAGGAATGGAGGAGCAGGAGGCGCATGGGAGAGGCGTCTAGTCAAAGGCGGCCAGCCGGGGGTCCTTCGGATCGATGCGCCGGGCAAAACACAGGGCTTGTTCGGCGACGTCGTGGCGGCCGCGTTTGGTGGCCAGTTCCGCCAAGGCGAACCAGCCATCCAAGTTCATGGGATCCCGGCGCAGGGCGGCTTGGTAGGCGGTGTCAGCTGCGGCCGGGTCATTGGCGGCGAGGAATGCTGCTCCCAACTCGAACCAGGGAGCCGACTCTTGTTCGTGACCTTGCAGCGCGGCCAGACAGAATGTGACCGCCGACCCCGGCTTGCCGGCCAGAAGGCTGGCCTGGCCGAGGATGGAGCAGGCCGCCGCCGATCGAGGGTCGCGCAAGAGGAGCCAGCCGGCATGTTGCGCGGCCATCCGGGGGTCTTTCCGCGTCAGGGCATCCCGGGCCATGTTCTCCAGGGCGGCTGATTCCGCGGAGGGGGTCGGCAAGGTGATCTGCCCGGACAGGGCTCCGCGTTCCGCCAACTCGTCGTAGGCTCGGGCCAGTAACAGTCCGAATTGCTGGCCGAAGTAGGGCACATGGCGGAGCCCAAGCTGGAGGTCGAGGGCGCCGGATAGTCCGGTGCGCGGTTGCTGGCCCTGGGCAGCCTCCCGGCAAAGCTGCCGGGCCCTGGCCACGTAGTCTGCCGGGTCGACGGAGATAGGGGAGGACTGGTCCAGATGGCTGAGGATGCTCGCGGCGGTTTGGGAGCGGTCAGGATGGCCTTTCCAGACAACCGTCGGAAGGCCGGCGGCGAGGGCGGCCAGAAAGGAAGCAGGGGCCGACTGGGGATAGGTATCGAGGTAGACGTCCCCCAGCGGCAGTGCCGTGCGTGGGTCCCCGAGGGAAATCACGATCCGGCCTGGCTCCAGTCCGGTGGTCGCGGTCAGGCGGCTGAAGACCTGCTCAAGCACAAAGGTGTCGGAGCTGGGGGGCAACAGCAACAGGAGCGAGCTTTCGGGCTCGGCCTTGAGCAGGGATGACCATGCCTGCAGAATTTCCGGACTCAGCTGCGCGAGCTGCGGCGCAGACACGAAGATCTGGCCGGTGGGGCGCAAGCCGAGCTTGGCCCGGTCGGCGAGCTCAAAGGCTGCCGGGGCGGTTTCCGCATCCCAGGCCCAGCCGGGGGACCGGAAGTGGCCGAAGGCCCGGGCCGGTGAGTCGGACTCGCCGGGGGAGCCGGTAAGGTGAAGCTCGATGTCAGGCAGACCAGCCAGATGGGAGCAGCCATCCAGTACCACCTGCAGGGGGGCGATGCGATGGAGCGCCAGCTGGAACTCGTTTTGGTGCGCCAGCGGACCGGCATAGACGAGGATGTCGAGGTTCGCCTTGCGCAGGGCCGTTAGGCGATCCTCCAGCCGGGGCGGAAAAGTGAACAACCGTCCGAACGAGCGCGCCACCGCTGCCTGGAATCCACCCGGTTTGGATGTTTCCGCAAAGAGTTCCAGCGAGAAGCTGGTCGGATCAAGGGCGGAGATCCAGGGTAATACCGTGCGGGCCTCAAGGGTGTCGGACCATTCGGACAGGATGACCCCCACCTTCAGCGAGCGGCCCTGCCGGGGGAGGAGGGGAGTCCCGGTCGTTCTCGCCCCGCGGTGATGCCGCCAGCGAGCGTAAACCTTGGCCCGCACGCTCATCCAGTTGCGCAGGGGCAAGGTTGAGCGCTGGGGGACATAGTGGCGGCAATATTTCTCGAAGCTGTTCAGGGCGGCTTCGACACAGGCGGCGGCCCGGTTTCGCCCGGCCCAGGTGTTAAGATCCTCCGCCAGTTGCTCAAGCTTGTGCAACTGGCGGTCTGCTGCGCCCACCTCTGTCGCCACGCAGGAGGGGACAAAAGCCCACTGGACGAAGTGAGCCCAAAGCCAGTCCGGGACTTCATCCAGGGCGATGGACTCGTCCCATTGCCAATAGGGAACTAGCAGCATGGCCCCGAGCAGACCCGGCCAGTTGGAGCCGAGCAGGCGGCGGGTTGCAGCCAGGTTTTCCTCGGGTGCCCTGGTGCCGAGCAGGCCCGAGTTCCAGGCGGCGCGTGTTACCTCCAGGACGCGCGGCAGCAGCGGGTGCAGGTGCTCCCGCTTCGTGAGCTGCCCCAGGGTCTCGGCGAGGTCGCGCAGCGCCTGCTGGAGGGCGGGTTGGGATGCAGGCTCGAACTGGTAGTAGTCGACCGCCTGGGCGGCGGCATCAAGGCGGGATTTCAGTTCCGCGACGGAAGGGGCGATCATGGTGCTCATGGTTGGGGCGCGGGTTTAGGAGACGGGGGCGTGGGCAACGAGGAAAGCCTGGCCAGAGGGGAGAAAGAGCTGGGTGAAGCGCCGGCCCTGGGTGCTGCCCATGAACTGCTGCAGAGCCAGACGAGCCCCAATGAGGTTGGGAGTGTGCCCCGCGTCCTCGCAAATGAGGATACCGCCCGGCGGGATGAGGTCCGCCACCTTGCTGAGTCCGGCTTGCACCGCCTCGTAAAGGTCCACATCGACGTTGGCCACGGCTACCTGGGTGATTTCAGGCGGCAGCGGGTCGGTGATGATGTTGGCGCGTTTGACCTCAAGGTGGGGGTATCCAATGTCGGCCAGGCGCTTTTGCACCACCTCCTGCCCCTCGGTCGCATGCGTGTTCTGCCACATCGCATCGGAAGAGCTGCGGGCGGTCTCGTAGGAGAATCCGTCAAAGGTGTCGAAGAAATAGAACTTGCGGTCGAAGCCGTTGTGCAAGGCGTAGTCCAGCAGCACGGAGGAGCTGCTCCCGCGGAAGCAGCCGATCTCGATGATGGCCCCGGGGACCGCCCGGGTGGTCTCCAGCGCCTGGCAGAGGTTGATGAAATCCTCGGAGGAGCCGGGGTCCTCGAACTTGGCGTAGCCAGCCAATTGCTGGTGGACAAACTGGCGCTCCACCGTGGCGAGGGCGGCCCCGTTTTCATAGGCGTAGGATCCGACCGGCGCGCCGCCAAAGGGCGAGAACTTAAAGCCCGCCTGCACAATGCGCTCGATCGCGGGCAGGCCGTCCGAGTTGCATTCGACACCGTACAGCACGTGGGTGCGCTTGGGGTGGAACTGCGAGAGGAAGTCCGGGGTGACGTCGGCGGGGGCGGCGAAGACGGTGAAAGGGGGCTGCAGCGGAAGCCCGCCGGTCCGTTGCACATAACTCGCGTCGGTGACGACAAGGATGCGCTCGATCAGGATGTTCTGCTGCAACAGGGTTACCAACCCCGACAGGTCCTGGAAAAACGCCGCGGTGGAGACCTTGGGCGGGTAGAGATTTCGCGGAATCATAGTACAGGGCAATCAGACTGCGACTTGGGTGAATACGGACTTGAGATGCTGGCTGATGAGGCGGACGTCGTTCTGGACGGAACCCCGGCGGGCCAGGACCTCGAAGGGAGGCTGGGGCAAACCGAATTTCGTCAGTGTGGTCCCCCGGATCAGTGGGCCGCCCAGATAGCGGGCGTCGGGGTAGACCACGACCTGAGGCACCGGCAGATTGGACACCAAGTCGGAGACGCCGGAGCGGACGCTGCAAACGGCGCCTGCGGCCATGACAATCGCGCGGTAGTCGGAGAGGGCGAAGGGGGCACCGCGCATGCCCTCGGCGATCTCGGTGGTCGGCCCCTGGTTGATCAAAGGCTGCAAGCCGTGGGCGCGCAAGGCCGAGGCGAGCAGCGTCCAGTAGCGCGGATCCACGCCGCCGAGGGCGGTGGTCCGCGCATCGATGTTGAGGATCACGGTCTGGCCCGGGACACACTCGTGCTGCGTCAGGAAGTTGCGGGCCGCGGCGAGCTCCGGTTCCGTGGGAAGCCTGGCCGGGCTCAAGGTCGCCTCCTCTGGCAGGAACAGGCGCACCCGATAGGCGTCGAGAAAATGGAAGTCCTTGAATCCGACCGCCCGCACCAGATCCATGCGGGGGAAATGGGCGAAATAATACCGGCCGGGGCTCGGCTGTAGCGTCATGATTATTTCCGCGTTCATGTGATCCGGCCAGTGCACGTAGCTTTGGACGGCGGGAAAGAGCTGGGCGAGGAAGGCCAGGTCGCGGCGCCCGGCCAGCCAGACCTTGGCGTTGGTCTCGCGGGCGACCGCCTCCGCGAATCCAGCGACGATGTAGTGGTCGCCAATTCCGTGTTGGGCAACGAGGACGCAGACATCAGCGGGGGCTTGCATGGCAGGATGGGTTAGAGTTCGGGGTCGAGTTTTACCGAAAGACCGGCCAGCCCGGCATCGCGGGGCAGGCAGACGGCATGGGCGGTGCAAAGGCCAGAGGGCTTGGCGTCATTGAGGAGAATGCGCTCACCCAGGGGGCAGTCGGCCAGGATCTGATCCACCCGCAGCCCGGCGCGGACAAGGAAATCGCGGGCGGCGGCCGCCTCGGCGGCAGTCCGGGCGGTCAACAGCACAATCCGGTCCTTCTGGCCCAGCTGTTGCCAAAACTCCTGCACCCCGGGCAGGAGGCGATCGCCTTCGCGGAGATGGCCATTGTGGGCCACCAGCAGCCCATCGAGATCAAAGAGCCAAGTTTTTGGCAGTGTACTCAGGACCAGCTTCATGCGTCGGTGACGTGATTGATCTCGAGGATGCCCTTGAAGAAGGCGCCGAGAATGGAGTCGTAGTCGTCCTGCACGTATCCCGACAGCCCGAACCAAATCAGGGCGTGCACGATCTTGAGGCGGCGCAGGTCGGCCGGCTTGAAGCGCGATTCGAACATGCCGCTGAGGTGGGCCCAGCCGGAGTTGCGGATCGACAGCTCCACATTGCCCGGCTCAAGCGCGAGCAGGAACTGCCGGCGATTGAACTGATCGTAGCCTCCCACCACCGAATAATACAGCTTGCCCCAGTCGTAGAAGGGATCCCCGTAGATGGCGGAGCTACCGAAGCGGCCCCGCGAATCGATGAAGCGGATTTCCGCATCGTCGGTGACGAGGGTGTTGGAAAAGGTGGGGTCGCCGTGGATGACGCTGAAAATTTCGGGCATGACCGCCTCGACGAGCGATTCGAACCAGGCTTGGTGCGTCGGATGGAGAGGATTGCGGCAGGGGTAGCCGTTCACCACGATGCTTTCCTGGCTGGCGTACTCCGGGGCGAGCGCACGGAAGTTCGCCAATCGCTGGATCGTCTTCGTGAGATAGATTTGACGGGCATCCTCCCTCTTGGCCGGGATCGACGGCTCCAGTGAGTGAAGCGCGGTCAACGCATCAAATATACGTTCGAGCACCAGTCGCCGGTTCTTGAAATTTGACGGCAGGTCGAAGGGGTGATGGCCGCTCACGCGCTCCAGCGTCATCGGAGCCCGTTCAATTACCCTGGGGGTGTTGCGATAACCGCGTTCCTGGACGTAGCCATACCAGGAAAGCTCATCGGCGATGAGGTGGGCATGCGATTCGTATTTTGCGCGCTTGACGACGGTGTTGCCAACGAAGCTTACCTCATTGAAGAAGCGGCAGTAGGAGCTTTCGGCCCAACAGGAATGAAGGGCCTCCAGTGTGCCGTACTCCTTCATGCGGTCGAAGTACTCGCGGTGCATCGGCAGGCGACGCTGGGCGAGCCAGCGCACAAACTCGCCACCCTCCGGGGGAAGGCCGGCCAGCCAGGTGCGGTCAGGCACTTTAAATAGACCGAAAACTCCCTCGTTGGGCGTCGTCCGCTCCTCCAGAGCATGGGAGGTGCCCATCCGCCAGCGGCACGGGAAGGCCCGGGTGACGCCGACCGTCAGGACATTGTCGGGAGCGGTGAGGAAGGCCTGCGGGACTTCCTCGAAATAGATGTCGCTCCAGACGACGAGGAAGGGCGTGGAGTCGTCGGGCAGGAGCTGGATGGCCTCGTTGAGGCCATCGATCGTTCCGGGAATCGATCCGCGCACGAGTGCAACCTTATGCTCGGGCGGAAAGGTTTTCAGCACCCGCTGCAAAACTTCGAAGTGGGTGTTGCCGATGACGATGAATTCCGTTTCGCGGTCGAATCGCTGGAACAGGGAGTAAAGGATGGTGGAGCCGTTGACGGGGACCAGGCACTTGGGCTTGTTCCAGCAGTAGTGCTCCAGACGAGATCCTTTCCCGCCTGCTTGAACAATGACGTGTCGGACGGGCTTGATCGGGGCCATGCGGTGGGGAGATCAGGGGTGGCCGAAGGTTATTTGCCCAGTGTGCCACCGGGGTGGGTCTTCACGAATTGATCATGCGTGAGTCCACGCCGATTGGCGATGTCCACGGCAAGGGCTTGCAATACAGCCAGAAAGCAAACGGATGAGACCGTGGGAGCCAGATTGAGATGGTCGGCCTCATAGGGGATGGGAATTTCCAGACTCCAACGTGCCAGCTTCACCATCTCCGAGGCGGGATTGCTGTGGACTGCCAGAATGCGATCGAAGCTGATGCGATGGCAGGAGCGGAGGAAAATAAGCAATTCGGAGGTATTACCGCTCCGGGAGAGCGGGACCACGATGTCCTCCTTGGTGAGAAGCCCCATTGTGCCGTGAAGGGCGGCGGTCGCATCGAGGCAAATGCTCCTGATCGACAATGAGTTGTAGGTCATCGAGATCTTTTGCGCCAGCGATCCATTCTGGCCGATCCCGGTGAATACAATCAAGCCCCGGCAGTTGTTAAAGACATCCCGAGTCTGCTCCATCTCCTCGGGATTGAGCGTGGTGGTGGTGAATTGGAAAGCCTCCCGATAACGGTCAAGACTGTCTGACCAAGTGAGGGCGGCACGAAAGTCTGGTGTAGCCAACGACTTCGGATCAGTTGGCGAAGGCGCAATGGGGGTCGACACAAGAGACATGGCGATGGAGGTGCAGGATGGAGGTTGCCGCGAGACTTGCGGTTGCAATCAGTCGCTGAGGACATCTGCAAATCAGAGGCCAATTTGCCCTATTGTTGTGCAAAATAATGAAATACAACGTTTAGAAATATATTAAAAAAACTGTATCTGGCTCAATTGCCGGGCATCCAGGGGCGGGGGAAAAAAATTCCCCTATCGGGCAAAACCACCTGACAGCGTACCGCGGCGCTGCCCTTGGCGAGATGCCACGGAAGACCGCCGGATTCCGCAGCTGACTGCTCCGGATTCAACGCGGCGGCAAATCCTGCCTTATCCTGTTGGGTTGCGGGCAGCCAGAGCCAGATACTGTCCAGCGCCGATTAGGT
>CAISJA010000181.1 GCA_903885525.1 uncultured Opitutaceae bacterium | reverse complement strand
GGCAAGAGCACGCTGCTCCATCTTGTCGGCGGGCTCGACCGCGCCGACCAAGGCACGCTGGAGGTGGCCGGTCTCAATCCGTTCCGCCCGGCCGACCGCCTGCAACTCCACCGGCACCATGTCGGGTTCGTCTTCCAGCTGCACAATCTGATTCCCGACCTGACGCTGCGGGAAAACCTGCTCGTGCCCGCGTGGGCCGCCGGCACGCCCTCGGGGCCGGCCCGCGCCCGTGTGTCCGAGCTGACCGGGCAATTGGGGCTCGGCCACCGGCTCACCCATCGCATCCAGGACCTCTCCGGCGGCGAACGCCAGCGCGCCGCCATCGGCCGGGCCCTGATGAACCGCCCGCAGGTCCTGCTCGCCGACGAGCCCACCGGCTCCCTCGATGAAACCACGGGCGAAGAAATTTTCGGCCTGCTGCGCACCCTCGCCCGCCGCCAGGGCGTGGCCGTCCTGCTCGCCACCCATGAGCGGCGCTTCGCCGAGGCCTGCGACCGGATGCTGCGGCTCCGGCAGGGACGCTTCGTGACCGCATGAACCCTTCGCCGGCCAGCACCGTCGCCCGCCACGCCCTCGGCTGGCTCGTGGCCGCCAACGGCGTGGGGGTGCTGCTGGCGGCCCTCCTCCTCTGGCCGGCCGCCAATTCCCTGCTCGCCCCGCTGACCTACGGGCGCTGGGTGCCGCTGCATCTGGACTGGCAACTCTATGGCTGGTGTTCGTTGCCGCTGATCGGCGGGCTGATCGCCGGGGTGAGCGGCGGCCAGCCGACCCCCGCGGACGGGAAGAACTTCCGGTTCGTCCTCCGCCTCTGGTCTGCGGCCCTGCTCCTCGGCGGCGTGAGCTGGCTGGGCGGGACGGTCAGCGGGAAATTGTATCTCGACTGGGCGGGCTGGGCCCGCCCGCTGCTCCCGCTCGCCATGGGTGCACTCTGGGCCGCCCTGGCGGCCCGGCTGTGGCAGGGCCGGGCCGGGGTGGGACGCGGGCGGCTGCGGCTGCTGACCCTGCTGCTTGCCGTGCTGGCCGCCGTGCCGGTTGCGCTTTTCCTGGCCACCTCCCCTGCCACCTATCCGGCGATCAATCCCGACAGCGGGGGTGCCACCGGGACCTCCCTGCTGGGCTCGAACCTCGCCCTCGTCGCCATCGCGGGCCTGCTGCCCCCCCTGTTGCGCCTGCCGCGCCGCCGCCTCGCCGAGGGAGGCGGGGCGGGCACCCGCTGGTTCTGGCCGGCTTGGGGTTTGTCGGTGCTGGTTTTTCTGCTCCGGCCGCATGGGGAGGTGTCCCACCATCGGACCGGGGAGGTGGCGGCGCTCGGAGTGGTGCTGGCCTGGGTTCCCCTGACGATCGCCGGCTTGTCGGCCTATGTCTGGCCGGCTGCGGCCGGGCGCTGGCTGCGGGCCGCGGCCCTTTGGTGGGCGGCGCTGGTCCTCACCGGCTGGCTGATTTTTCTGCCCGGTTTTTCCGAGGCGGCCAAGTTCACGCACCTGTTGGTGGCCCACTCGCACCTCGCCCTGGCCGGTCTGGTCAGCAGCATGAACGGTGCCCTGCTGGCCGCGCTGGGCTTCGCCCCGGGCCGCGCTTCCGCCGGTTTCCCCTGGTGGCAGGGCGCCGCGGTCGCACATATCCTTGTGCTGCTCGGGATCGGCGTGATGGAAAATGCCGATCCAGCCTGGCTGTGGAGCGGAGACTGGACCGTCACCGCCCTGTTTGCCGCCCGCCTGGCCATCGGCCTGATCCAGTTCGGCGTGTCCCTGCATTGGCTCAGAAAGGAATGGGCATGAAGCCTCCCCCGGGTGCCCTGGGACTGGCCCTCGTGGCCGGCGGCATGGATCTGCTCACCGGCCTCGGTCTGGTGGGTCTCCCGCAGCTCACGCTCGGACTCATGTCCGTCCCCGTGCCGGGGGCGGAAGCCCTGCTCTACCTTCGTTTCGTGGGGGCGTTCGTCGCCGCCACCGGAGCCATGTACCTCTGGGCCCTGTCCGCCCCGGCAGCGCGCCTGCGGCCCGTGCTGGGGGCAACCCTCCTGCCCCGCGGTGCCGCCGGATGTTTCACCGGACTCGCCGTCCTGTCCGGTGCCCTCGCCCGGCCGTGGCTGTCTGTCACGGCGGTCGATCTTGCCCTGGTCGTCGTGCAGCTCTGGTTGCGGCGGCGCTGGCCGCCAGCGGAGTGAGGACCGGGATGTCCGACGCACCCACACGGTTGTCCGGGCCGGTCGCACTCGTGGCGGCGACCTACATTTATTTCCTGCTCTTTGCCGAGTTCGCCCTGCTCCAGCTGGCTGCGCCGTTCCCGCTGGCGCAACACCGGGCGGTGTTGGCCGCCTTGGGTCTGGGCGGCATCGCCGGCAGCCTGCTCGCCGGACGCTTTTTCCGCCTGACCGCCCTGCACCGGCATCTGTCGGGTGGTTTTGGCGGTTGCGCCGCGGCCGTCGCCCTCAGCCTGACCGGTCCGCACCAATTCCTTCCGCTGGCCGCCGGCGCGCTTTTCACCGGGGCTGCCCTCGGCTGGCTGACGGTCACCCTCGCCTCCGGGCTGTCGGCGCTGGCGCCTCCCGGAAAGCTCGGGCTGGTCTGCGGCCTGGGCACCGGACTGTCCAGCGCCGATTAGGT
>CAISJA010000180.1 GCA_903885525.1 uncultured Opitutaceae bacterium | reverse complement strand
GCCATGGCGCTGGGCTGCCCGGTGGTGACTTCCCGCGCTTCTTGCCTGCCGGAGATCGTGGGCGAAGCCGCGGAGCTGGTGGATCCCCTGAGCCCGGCGTCCATCGCCCGGGGGTTGGCCAGTGTTATCACCGTTCCTGGCCGGCGCGCGGAGCTGGTGAGCTTAGGGAAGGCACGCGTGAACACGTTCTCCTGGAGTTCGGCCGCCCGCAAGACCATAGAGGTGCTTGAAGCGGTGGCGGATAAGCGGATCGCCACATGCTAAAACCAGCGGCTCGGGATGCTGGTCGAACAGCTGAATCAATAGCGGCGGTCGCGTCAACCCGCCAGGGGCGGACCACACGCGTCCTGCGGAACCCGGCGGCAGTCGGCGGGCTGGCAGGGGCTGTGCAGCGGCTGGTGTTTACCGTGTTGCTGCGCAACGTTCCGCGGTGGGATGACTGTCCGCTGCTCAGCACACACACATCGGAGGTCGGCGCATGAGAGCATTCGTCACGGGCGGGGCGGGGTTCATCGGCAGCACCCTCGTGGACCGGTTGCTGCAGCGGGGAGACGATGTCATTGCCTACGACAACTTGTCCACCGGAATGGACGAGTTCCTGACCGAGGCGCGGAAATCCCTACGGTTCTCCTTCGTCAAAGCGGACTTGCTGGACGAGGTCGCGCTGGCGGCGGCGATGAGCGGCGTGGACGTGGTCTTCCACCTGGCCGGTAATGCCGACGTGCGCTTCAACACCCTGCATCCCCGTAAGGATCTGGAGCAAAACACTATTGCCACCCACAACGTCCTGGAGGCCATGCGGGCAAACGGGGTGAAAAAGATTGCCTTCAGCTCCTCCGGCTCGATCTACGGGGAGGCTCCGGTCATCCCCACGCCCGAGACCTGCCCGTTCCCTGTGCAGACATCCCTCTACGGGGCGTCTAAGCTCGCGGGCGAGGGGTTGATCTCCGCGTATTGCGAGGGTTTCGGGTTCCAGGGATGGATCTTTCGTTTCGTCTCGATCCTGGGTGAGCGCTACACCCACGGCCACGTTTTCGACTTCTACAAAAAGCTGCTGGCGAACCCCCAGGAGCTGGAGGTGCTGGGCGACGGCAAACAACGGAAGTCTTACCTTTACGTTCAAGACTGCGTTTCAGCCATCTTCACAGCAATGGAAAACGCGGACGACCCAGTCAACGTCTTCAATCTGGGATCTGACGAATACTGCCAAGTGAACGACTCGATCGGGTGGATCACGGAGGCCCTCGGGTTGTCGCCTAGTCGCCTCTACGCCGGCGGCAACAAGGGCTGGATCGGCGACAACCCGTTCATCTACCTCGACACGGCGAAGATCCGCGCCTTGGGCTGGAATCCGACGCTGACCATCCGCGAGGCCATCCTGCGCACCCTCACCGATCTGGAGGCCAATCGCTGGATCCTGGAAAGGCGTCCGTGAAGGTCTGCGTGCAGGGCCTGTGGCATCTGGGGACCGTGACCGCAGCCTGCCTGGCTCGCGCCGGCCACGACGTCACGGGTTTGGACGACGACGCGGCAACCGTGCGGGCCTTGTCCGCTGGGATCCCCCCGCTGTTCGAGCCTGGACTGGAGGCGTTGGTCAAGGCGGGCTTGGCCTCCGGCCGCCTACGCTTCACGACCGACCCGACCGCCGCGTTGCGCGACGCCGACGTTTTGTGGGTCGCCTTCGATACACCAGTGGACGAGCAGGACAACGCCGATGCGTCTTTCGTCGGGCAGCGGGTCAAGGCCGTGTTCGAACATCTCCAACCGAATGCACTGGTCCTGATCTCCTCTCAGCTGCCCGTCGGCGCGGCCGCGGGACTCGAGGAGGCGTTCCACCAGAGGTTCCCCGAGAAGGAAGTGTCGTTTGCCTGCTCGCCCGAAAATCTGCGTCTGGGACAGGCGATCGAGGTTTTTTCATCGCCCGACCGCGTGGTCGTGGGGGTGCGGTCGGAAGCTGGCCGAGAGCGGGCGGCGGCGCTGTTTCGCCCGCTCACCG
>CAISJA010000179.1 GCA_903885525.1 uncultured Opitutaceae bacterium | reverse complement strand
GACATGCGGTTGAGGTCGCCGTGGCCGCCGGTCGCGCTGAGCGCCGGGCCGCTGGCCAGCATGCGCGGGCCGGGGACGAGGCCGCTGTCGATGGCCCGTTTCAGGGCGAAGTCGGTGTAGTTGTCGGCCCCGACGTTGCGGATCGTGGTGAAGCCGGCGAGCAGGGTGCGGCGGGCGTAGAGATGGGAGGTGGTGGCCTCGTCGATCGGGCTCTTGCGAAAAATGTCCTCATAAAAATTCGCCGGCTGGCTCGTGACGTGGGTGTGGCAGTCGATCAGGCCGGGCAGGAGGGTGCAGTCGCCCAGGTCCACGACCTTCGTGCCGGCGGGGGCGTGGGTGGCGATCTTGCCGGCCGGACCGACCTCCTTCACCTTGTCCCCCTCGATCAAGACGGCTTGGCCGGTGAGCACTGCACCCCCGGCGGTATCGAGCAGGCGTGCGGCCTTGAGCAAAACCGCGGAGGGTGGCACCGACTCGGTGGCGACCAAGGTGGAAACCAAAATCAGGACCGAGGGAAGAAACCGCAGAGGGAATCTCATGGGCGTGGGCAGGGCAGGGCGGGGCGGGGGCGGTGGCTACCGGGCACAGCGGCGGCGAGGGGAGGAGGTCGCCGAGGGCCGTGGCTCAGACTTTAGCACCGAATTGATACAGGGCCACGAGGGCCGCGCCGATGGCCTGGGAGAGCTCGCCAAGGGTGGCAGGCACAATCTGCAGCTTGTCCCGCTGGGTCGGCCAGAGGTAGGGTTCCGCCGCGGCGCGGATGCCACGCAGGTAACGCTCGCGGAATTCCGCCGTGGTCGCCTCGGGATCGATCAGACCGCCGCCAATCACCACGAATTCGCAGTCAAGGGCGATGAGGAGGTTGGCGAGGTGCAGGCCGAGCGCACGGGCCTGGAAGTCGAAGATGTCCAGCGCGAGCGGGTCGCCTTTTTGGGCGAGGGTGCGCAGGGACAGGACTTTTTCCTTCGGCGTCAGGGTGGAGGAGGCCAGGGGATGCCGGGGGTGCTTCGGGAGGAAAACCTCCAGCAATTGCGGCAATCCGGAGATGGTGGTGTAGGCCTCGACGCAACCCCAGTCACGGCCGCAGCCACAGCGGAAGGGATGGACGTGCCCCAAGAGGTGGAGGGGGGCCGGCATGTGGCCGCCTTCCATGCCGTTGAGGGTGTCTCCATCGAGCGGCAGGCCGTTCGGGTCGACGTAGGCGCAGCCCAGGCCGGAGCCTGGGGCGAACATCAGCACGCCGGCTTTGCGGCCCGCGCGCACGCGGTGGGCCTCGGCGACGCCGCCGTAGTTGCCGTCGTTGCCGACCACGAGCGGGATGGCGCGGCCGGCCGCATCCGCGATGGCGCGGCCGTAGTCGGCGTGGAAATTCCAGCCTTCGAAGGAGGCCGGCAGGTTGGCGGAGCGGCCCATGACGCCGTAGCTCTGATACGGACCGGGGATGGCGAGGCCGACTCCATGCACTTGGCTCCAGGTGAGGTTGTTTTCGGCGAGGAAGCCATTCACTCCGTCGATCCAGCCGCGGATCACGGCTTCGCGGCCGGCCTGCGAGTTGGTGGAACTCTGCCGCAGTTTATGCGAGATGAGGGAACCGTCGGCACGGATGCCGCCGGTCTTGGAGGTGGTCGCACCGCTGTCGGTGCCGAGGAAGATGCCGGTTTCAGACATGGGGATAGGGCGGAGGCGGAATTGCGTCCGGGTCCCCACGCTGGCGGTCGGACGGCTCAGGGCAAGGCCACAATCCATGCAGGCACCGTCCGCCCACTGCTGGCCGGCACCGGGTCGCAGGTCGTCTGCGCAAGAGCCTGCCCCCTGCGCAGTGAAAAATCGACGCGCAGGGGGGGGCGACAAGTCTGGCACCGGGCCGTGCGTGCTTCCCCGGTTGTCTCCTTCAGACTTGCCGCAGCCCGCTGCGCATCCTTTGCCGCCCGGGGCGCGGGGGTGTCCCCGGAGTCGCATGCCCCCATTACCCACTGGATTCGCTCCGCCTTTGGCGCGCATTCATTTCGTTTTTCTCCTAAATTGCGAATCGCGCGGGCAGGCTGATTCTAATCTTGTATTCTCCGAATACACCTACTAGCGCTGAAGATAACTTTCACACTGCCTCAATTTAGTAAATAAACAGCGACCGGCCATTGATCTATATACAATTTATTTGCAATAATACGTGCCCGTTGCTGTTTGCCAGATAGGGTATAGGGCGTCGCTCTCGAATTTCTGCCAAACCCCGAAAAAAATGAATCTCTCCACCCGGGTATGCTCGTTCCCGCGCCGCGCCGTTTTCGCCGGTGCCTTGTTATTTTCGCTGGGGGTGGCGCTGAGCCCAGCCACCCGGGCTGATCCGCCCGCCGCACCGGCCGCGACCACTCCGCCAAACAGTCCGCCGCCCGGCCTGTTGCCCGCGGATATTTACCAGACTACGGACTACTTTATTGGCCCGACCCCGAACCCGAATGTCGGGAGTTGGAGCCCCTACACAAGGTATGCGAGCGCCCCCCACAGTGTCGCCATATTCGCCAGTGGCGGCCTGTTGTTGCCGGGCATCGTCAATGATTATCTTTACTACGACGTCTACCGATTTCTGAGCAATCCAGATATCGACCCCAATGCGGCCAGCAGCGCGGGCTTTGCCCCAGTAAACACGGTCATGGCGAGGGCCCACGTAAATTTCACCAGTAGGCCCAGTATCTACAGTGCGTTGCAATTCAGCCCAACCTTGGCCGCATGGGCCGGCGATTCCTCGCAGCCGGTGCCGACCGATTACGCCCTGCAGGTCAGTAGCCAAGTTGCCGTGCTCAGTTTCAGCAATCTCTACGAAGTAAACGTACAGTCCTACGGCCTGCTTGTGTCGAATGGTGGGACGTTGAACATCACCGGGGTGGCCGGTTCGATGCGCAGCGCCGGCTTGGCGTCAGTCAGCGGCATGGCCGGAGGAGGCACCCGCCTGTCTGGGTCCGTCAGCAATTCAGCTTTTCACAATGCCGGAATTGCCGCCACCGGCCTCGGTTCATCCATCAATTTCAAGGAGACCGGCCAGCTCATCCTCAGCACCCCCGTCTATGTGGGAAATGGCGGGGCCATGACATTCGACGGGACTGGCGGAACAGGTGGCAACTTCACCGCCTACTTAAGCAACGATATCACCTTGGAGGGCCAACACTACTACGCCGAAGTCAGCGCCGCCTTCCAGAATTACCAGAGCTATGTGCTTTCCCCGAACGCAAACCCTGCATTTCACGTCAGCAATGGCACCCTAACCTTCAGTGGCACAGGCAAGGGTTCCTCTTTCACCGCCAACAGTTTTGCGTTATCTGTCGATTCGTTGTCGCAGATCAGCCTGCTCAATTTCCAGACGTTCACCGCCACCGGCAGCACCTCGATCAGCGCCACGAATAGCAGCGCCATCCAGATCAGCGGCACGGGCACGGCCAACTCCGCCCTAGCCATCGGTCCGACTCCCAGCGGCTCGGGTGGCATCCAGGTGGACGGCAGCGGGACCCTGACGATCCAGAATTTCGCGAACACCAGCCTGACCGCACCGATCAACGTCGGGGCCCACGGCACCTTCACACTGTCGGGCGTGGACACCGGCTCGACCACGCTCGGCGGCGCCGGCACGCCGGTCGCCCTCACCGTCAGCGGCACCTCCGCGCAGTTGCTCTTCAGTCACACGGGAGGTTTGACCGTGAACGGTTCGGCCACAGCCAGCAATACCGGCAAAGTGCAATTCTCCGGCCTAGCCGGCGCCGGCAACACTTTTGCCCTGAATGGCTCGCTCACCTCCACCGGCCTGGGCTCGCAGCTCGCCGTCACCAACTACGATAGCCTTACCCTCGGTGCCGCCCAGAACCTGCTCGTGACCGATGGCGGCACGATGACGCTCACCGGCAGCGGCACTCCGTCATCCCAGCTTACGCTTGCTGCTGATGCCGCCATCACCCTGGGCGGCCCCAGCGGGTCCACGAATCAATCCACTCTCAATCTCAGCAATTACACGACGAACACCCTCCGCTCCGCTGTGAGCGTCGGTGCCTACAGCACTCTGTCGTTCACGGGGATCGACTCCGGCTCGACCACAATTGGGAGCCCCAACGCGCCGGTCGCCCTCACCGCCAGCGGCACCTCGGCGCAGTTGCTCTTCAGCCACACGGGGAATTTCACCCTGAATGGCTCGCTCACCGCCACCGGCGTGGGCTCGCAGCTGGCTGTCACCAATCTCGACAACCTGACCCTCAGCGCTGCCCAGAACCTGCTCGT
>CAISJA010000178.1 GCA_903885525.1 uncultured Opitutaceae bacterium | reverse complement strand
TGTACGGCATCCCGAACATGAAGCTCGACAAGCAGGAGGTCGTGCTGCGCCGGATCAAGCTGCTGGAGCAGGAGGGCATTAAGTTTGTCTGCCAGGCCAACATCGGCGGCAACGTGGACGCCGCCGCCCTCCGTCAGGAGAACGACGCTGTGGTCCTCTGCACCGGCGCCACCCTGCCCCGCGACCTGCCCATCGAGGGCCGCGCGCTCCGCGGCGTCCACTTCGCCATCGAATTCCTCGCCGCCAACACCGCCGCCCTCCTCAACGGCGGTGCCGACGCCACCCCCCTCCACGCCCGCGGCAAACACGTGATCGTGATCGGCGGCGGCGACACCGGCACCGACTGCGTCGGCACCTCCCTCCGCCACGGCTGCGCCAGCGTCCGCCAGATCGAAATCCTCCCGCCGCCCCCGCTGGAACGCCAGCCCGACAATCCCTGGCCCGAATGGCCAAAAACCCTCAAGGTCGACTACGGCCAGGAAGAGGCCATCGCTCGCCAGGGCGCCGACCCGCGCACCTACCTCACCACCGTCAAGAAATTCCTCGGCGACTCCTCCGGCGCCGTACAGAAACTCGTGGCCGTCCAGGTGAAATGGGAGAAGAACGACAAGGGCCAGTTCATCCCGAAGGAGCAGCCCGGCACCGAACAGACGCTCCCGGCCGACCTCGTGCTGCTGGCAATGGGCTTCCTCGGGCCCGAGCAGCCGCTGCTCCAGGCGCTCGGCCTGGAGACGGACCCGCGCAGCAACGTCAGGGCCGACCACGGCAAATTTGCCACCAGCCTGAAGGGCGTATTTGCCGCCGGCGACTGCCGCCGCGGCCAGAGCCTCGTCGTCTGGGCCATCAACGAAGGTCGCGGCGCCGCCCGCGAGTGCGACCGCTTCCTCATGGGCTCGACCGACCTGCCCTGAACCAACTCCCCGGGGATCGACCGCGCCAGGCCCGCGCACCAACACCAAGCCGGGATCGACCCGGCCAGACCGGCCCTAGAGCTGCGCGCGCCTTCGCCGAAGCAGACGCCGGCCTTGGCCCGCTGATCGTGGTCGCAGACGGCCTGGCCCGGCGACGAAAGCCGCCGCCGCCCTATGTCATTATCACCTTTTTTTGGGGCATGAAATCTGCTTAAGGACCTCTTCCCTATGCGTTCTCCGCTGCCCGACCACCTCCAACCGTCGCCCCTCTACGATCCGGCCTTCGAGCACGATGCCTGCGGTGTCGGCTTCATCGCCCGGACCGATGGCCAGCGCACACACGGGGTGCTCAAGCACGCCCTCACCGCCCTCAAGTCCCTGGCCCACCGCGGGGCCATCGACGCCGATTCCAGCACGGGCGACGGCGCCGGGGTCCTGACCCAGCTGCCCTACGACCTCCTCCGCGCCCACCTCCAGGCGCTCCGCGTCGGCATCATCCCGAAAGACAGCGACCTCGCCGTCGGCATGCTCTTCCTGCCGCGCGACAACGACCTCGCCCAGGCCCAGATCAAGAAAATCGTCATCGAGGCGGTGAAGGAGGAGGGGCTCGGGTTCGTCGCCTGGCGCGAGGTGCCGACCGACTACTCCATCCTCGGGCGCAAGGCCGCCGATACCCGGCCGGCCATCCTCCAGGCCATCGTGGCCCGGCTGGACGATGCGACCGACGACGAGTTCGAGCGCCAGCTCTACCACGCCCAGAAGGTGGCCGAGCGCCGCTGCGCCGAGGCCCGGCTCGACGGGTTCTACGTCTGCAGCTTCTCCGCCCGCACCATCGTCTACAAGGGCCTGCTCAACGCACCCGAGGTCCGCCGCTTCTTCCCCGACCTGCGCGATGTGCGCTACCAGACGGCCTTCGCCATCTTCCACCAGCGGTACTCCACCAACACCTTCCCCACCTGGCACCTCGCCCAGCCCTTCCGCATGCTCGCCCACAACGGCGAGATCAACACCATCCGCGGCAACCGCGTGCGCATGCAGGCCCGCGAGCTCTCCATGGCCGGCGGCGTCTGGGGCAACCGCTTCGCCGACCTCCACCCCATCGTGCAGCCCGGCATGTCCGACTCGGCCAGCTTCGACAACGTCCTCCAGGTCCTGACCCTCGGCGGCCGCTCCGCCCTGCAGTCCATGATGATGATGGCCCCCCTCGCCTGGGAGGCCAACCCCCGGCTCAGCCCCGACGTCCGCGGCTTCTTCCAATACCACTCGCTGCTGCTCGAACCTTGGGACGGCCCCGCCGCCCTCGTCTTTACCGACGGCCGTTTTGTGGCCGCCACCCTCGACCGCAACGGCCTCCGCCCCGCCCGCTTCAAGATCTACGACGACGGCCATGTGCTCCTCGCCTCCGAGACCGGCCTCGTCCCCGATCTCACCGCCAAGGTGAACTATTCCGGCCGCCTCGGCCCCGGGCGCATGCTCGCCATCGACACCCAGCTGGGCCGCGTCCTGATGGACGAGGACATCAAGAAGGAGGTCGCCGAAAAGCCGCTCTGGCGCGAGTGGTGCGAACAAAACCTCGTCAACCTCCAGCAGTTCGCCGCCACCGCGCCGGAGTCCGAGATCATCGAGCCGGAGGCACCGTTCACCGCCTCCCTGCTCGAACAGCAGCTGGCGCACGGCTACGACCTCGAAGGGCAGGAGCTGATCCTCACCCCGCTGGCCGAAGGCAACGAGCCCACCGGCTCGATGGGCGACGACACGCCGCTGGCCGTACTCTCCCGCCGGCCGCGCCTGATCTACGCCTACTTCAAGCAGCTCTTCGCCCAGGTCACCAACCCGCCCATCGACTCGATCCGCGAGAAGTCGGTCATGTCGCTCGGCGGCACCCTCGGCCCGCGCGTCGGCCTGTTTGAGACGCAGCTGCCCGCCAGCGGCGTGCTCACCCTCGATTCACCGATCTTATTCGACCACGAGGTGCAGGCCCTGTCCGCCGTGCCGTTCTTCCGCAACGCCGTCGTGCGGCTGCCCGCGCTGTTCGAGGCCAAGGCCGGCCCCGAGGCGCTCTCCGCCGCCGTGCACGAACTGGCGCAGCGCGCCCTCAACGCCGTGGAGGTGCACGGAGCCAGGATCGTCATCCTCTCCGACCGCGGGCTCGCACCCGACCGCGCCGCCATCCCGATGCTGCTCGCCCTCGGCGCCGTCCAGCACCAGCTCATCCGCGCCGGCGTGCGCCTGAAATGCGATGTCATGGTCGAGACCGCCGAGGCGCACGAAGTGCACCATATCGCCTGCCTCACCGGCTATGGGGCCAACGCCGTCAATCCCTACCTCGCGCTCGCCTCCGTCCGCGAGCTGGCCGCCCAGGACAAGCTCTCCCAGCCGACCACGCCCGCACAGGCCGAGAAAAACTTCCAGAAGTCCATCGAGGCCGGCCTGCTCAAGGTCATGGCCCGCATGGGCATCAGCACGCTCGCCAGCTACCGCGGCGCCCAGGTGTTCGAGGCCATCGGCCTCGGCAACAAGGTCGTCGAAGAGTGCTTCGCCGGCACGCCCTCCCCCCTCGGCGGCATCGGCTACCGGCAGATCGCCGAGGAAACCCTGCGCCGGCACGAACGCGCCTTCCCGCGGCCCGGCGGAGCAGCCGCCATCGCCCCCGGCCTGGACAGCGAAGGCTTTTACAAGGTGGCCAAGAAGGGCGACGGCGAGTTCCACGGCTGGAACCCGAAGGTCGTCGGCGGCATGCACAAATTCATCAAGTCC
>CAISJA010000177.1 GCA_903885525.1 uncultured Opitutaceae bacterium | reverse complement strand
CTTTTCTGGAAAATGCTGGGACACCTGCAAACCCAGCATCCGGGGTTTGTCCGCGGCGCCTGAAGGATCAGCCGGTTCCGCCGGCTCCAGCTTTGCGCTTTGCGCTGGCCGGCGACAGCAATTTGCCGCATTCTGCGCGCATGTTCGATCCCATTGAGAAACTGCAGGAATACGTGCGGTACGCCAGCGTGTCGGCGGATTCCAAATTCAAGGACGGCATGGTCGGCGCGCAGAACTTCCTGACCGGGATCTTCACCGGCATGGGGTTTCAGGTGCAGGTGGTGCCCACCGCGCTCCACCCGGTGGTCGTGGCCAAGCGCACGGGCGATCCGCATTGGCCGCATGTGATCATTTACGGCCACTACGACGTGCAACCGCCGGACCCGATCGCGCAGTGGCGGACCCCGCCGTTTGATCCGGTCATCAGGCGCGGGCGCATCTACGGCCGCGGCACGGCCGACAACAAGGGCCCGCTGATGGTCCACATCACCGCCGTGGCGCGCCTGCTCGAGAAAAATCCCGGGCTGCCGCTCAACCTCACCTTCATCGTCGAGGGCGAGGAGGAGATCGGGAGCAAAAACTTCAAAAGTTTCCTCCAGGCGAACCGGCACCTGCTTGAGGGTGATTTCATCTACATGTCCGACAACGGCATCCTGACGCCGGACCAAATGGTTGTGACCGTCGGGCTCCGCGGTATGATCGCGCTCGAAATCGAGCTGACCGGGCCGAAAATGGACCTGCACTCCGGGATGCACGGCGGCGTGCTGCTGAATCCGCTGCAGGCCCTCGCCGAGCTGTGCGCGTCGCTGCACACGCCCGACGGCCGGGTGAACATCCCCGGCTTCTACCGGCAGGTGGTGGAGCCCGAGCCGTGGGAACGCGCCCAGCTGAAAAAAGCCGGCCTGCGGAAGGAGGAGTACGCCAGGTTTCTTGGCATCTCCCGTTTCCACACCCCGCCGGGCTACACGCCCTTCGAGGCGATCCGCTTTCTGCCGACGCTGGAGTTCAACGGCTTCACCGGCGGCTATCAGGGCGAGGGGACGAAGACGGTCATCCCCAGCAAGGCCGGCGCCAAGATCACTTGCCGGCTGGTGCCCGATCAGACGCCGGAAAACGTCCGCGACTGCGTGCTCAAGGCCCTGCGGCAGCGCTGCCCGAAAGGCGTGAGCCTGAAAATCACCGAGCAGCACAAGGCGAAGCCCTATGTCGTCATCCCGCCGGACCGTTCCAACACGCCGAAGGACCAGCGTCCAGCCCTGGCGAACTGTTTCCGCGCCCTTGAAAAAGCCGGCACGGAAGTCTGGGGCCAGCCGCCGCTCTACCTGCGCGAAGGCGGCAGCGTGGGGCTGCTGGCCGACCTCAAGGATGTGCTCGGCCTCGACGCCGTGATGATGGGCCTGTTTCTTCCCGAGGACAACCTGCACGCGCCGAACGAGAGCTTCCACCTCGGCGTGATGAAGAAAGGGATCGAAACAAGCGAGCGGGTGCTCGCCGCCTTGGCCAAGGGCTGAGCCGACCAAGAAAAAAGCCGCGGATCGCTCCGCGGCTTGGGTGGGAAAACGGTCCGTTTACGGATGCTTGAGGGCGAGGAAGTCGACGCGGCGGTCCTTGGACCACTCGGCTTCTCCCCCGGTCTTCTTGGCATCGGTCGAGCCCTTGGAGAGCGTCTCCAGGCGCTTCGGATCGACGCCCTTGGACTGCAGGAAGGTGCTGACGGCATTCGCCCGGCGGTCACCCAGGCCGAGATTGTACTCGGCGGTGCCGCGCCAGTCGCAGTGGCCCTCCAGCACGAGGTTGCGGTCCGGATGGTCGGTCAGCCACTTCACGACGGCATCAAGCTTGGCGCGTTCCCGTGGCGGCACGGCCGCCCGGTCGAGGTCAAAATAGATCGGATCGACCACGCTCTTGGAAGCGTCGATGTCGTCGCCATTGGTCGTGCGCGCGAGGAGGTTGCCGTTGTCCGGCGGCAGGGCTTCCTGATTCGGGTTGACGGTGGTTCCCAGCTGGGTGGCATCCTGCGGGCCGTGCACGGGCTTCTTGGAGCAGGCCGTGAGGAACAGCGCGCTGGCAGCGAGGAGGGTACCGAGTGCTTGCGAAAATTTCTTCATGTTAAAGTGGTTCGTAATTCCGGCGGTTATTGGTGAAAGCCCGGGTGCGGGCAAGAAATAAAACCCGCCGCAGGTCCGGCGAGGGCCGATCAGGAGGGCACCCGATGGTCGACCAAGCCGCTTTCAAGGGCGTACCGGGTCAGGCTCGCGACATTGTGCAGATTGAGCTTGCGCATCAGGTTGGCGCGATGGTTATCGACTGTCTTAACGCTGAGGCCGAGCTGCCGGGCGATTTCCTTGGTGCTGTTGCTTTCCGCGACCAGCTTGAGGATCTCACGCTCGCGCTCTGTGAGGGGCTCGGAGCCCTTGGCCGGGGCGGTGTGGGCGACAACACTGCGGAGCAGGGCCGCGATGCCGGGGCCAAAATACGTGCCGCCCTGGGCCACCGTCTCCAGTCCTTTCATGAATTCAGCCAGACCGGCCGTCTTCTCCACGAAGCCTTGGGCGCCGTTTTCCAGCATTTCCCTGACCAAGGACGGCGACTCAAAGGCCGAAAAGACCATGACGCGGGTATTGGGCAGCTGCCGGCCTACGCGGCGAAGGATGTCCACCCCGCTGAGACCCGGCAGGCGGGCATCCAGAATCACTACATCAGGCTTCAGTTCGAGCAGCAAGGCGCAGGCTTGCACCCCGTCGCCGCAGGTGCCGACGATTGTGTAGGAGGGGGTCAGGCGGAGAATTTCCGCCAGCATCTCACGGATGGCCGTATGGTCCTCCACGATGAGGATGCGTTTAGGTTGTGAATGGGTGGACACTTCTGGGCGGAGGCTGGGGGCCAGTCAGCCGAGGCTGCATGCCCCGGGCGAAAAGACAAATCCGGAGTTAGAAAGGGATGGGATGCCCCTCGGAAAGCCTGGTGGTGGGGCGACTGGGATTCGAACCCAGAACCAATTGATTAAAAGTCAACTGCTCTACCATTGAGCTATCACCCCGGAACCACCGGCGGAGATAATTTTGCCTGCGCAAGCCAAAGCAAGAATTATTTGGGATCGACCTGCCCCGCGCCGTTGGCATTGACCGGCCCGGTTGGGACAGCAAACATGCCGATCGCCAAAAAGTCATGGGAACAATCCACACTTTTACCAATCCCAACGAGCCTGACCCTATGACTGCCAAGGCCCAGGAAGTTGCGCTGGATCACATGCTCGTCAACCGCTTCAAAAGCGGCGACGCGGCCGCGTTCGACCAGCTCGTCACCCGATATTGGGACCGGATCTATGCCATGGTGAACCAGCTCTTGCGCAACCAGCAGGACGCCGAGGAAGTCACGCAGGACGCCTTCATCCGGGCCCACCGCGGCCTGGTGAACTTCCGCGGCGACTCCTCCTTCTCCACCTGGCTCTACCAGATCGCCACCAATCTCGCCCGCAACCGTTACTGGTATTGGTGGCGGCGCAAGCGGGACAAATCCATTTCTTTCGACGCCCCCCTCGGGCCGGACAACGACAGCACCATCGCCGATCTGATCCCCGCCGAGCAGGAGACGCCCGAGGATGCCACGGTCACGCAGGAATTCGTCCACCGCGTGGCCGAGTGCATGGACCAATTGAACGAAAAGCACCGCGAGATTCTCATCCTGCGCAACGTGCAGAATCTCTCTTACGAGGAAATCGCCGAGATACTCGGCATCAGTGTCGGCACTGTCAAAAGCCGGATCGCCCGCGCCCGCGAAAGTCTGCGCGAAAAAATGGGAGTAGAATTTCAGTCATGAAGGACCCACGCTTCACCGAATTGGTCAACCTGTACATCGACCGGCAGATTTCGCCGGAAGAGACGGCGGAGCTGGAGGCGGACATCCGCGCCAATCCCCGCCACCGGCGGGTTTATCAGCAGTATTGCAAAATGCACCGGGCCACCAAGCTCGTGTACGAGAGCTTCCGCGCCCAGGCGGACGAGCCGGCGGTCCACCGCCCCCAGCCGGGCAGCATCGCCCGTTTCGGGCGCCAGCAGCGCAACCGCTGGACGGCCTATGCCGCCGCCGGGCTCGCGGCCGCCGCCTGCCTGGCCTTTGTGCTGGGCCGCAGCGGGCTGGGGGCTGGCCCCGCTGCCGGACCGGCGCAACCCGCCTTGGCCGGAGTGGCTCCGGCGACAGTGACTGTTGCCGCCGTCCCGGCTCCCGTGCCGCCGGCCCCGGCCGCGCAACCGGGCTTCACCAGCCTGGCGCACGAGCGGACGGACTTTGCCGCCCTCCTGGCGACGCTGCGGCAGGACGACTTGCGCTCCTACCAGAGCGGTCCGACTGGGCGCGACGCCCAACTCTTTGACGACGGCGTCTTCAACACGAAGCAGATGCTGCCGCTGGGGGTCCGCCAGAACACGCCGGCCAAGAAAACCGACAAGACTAACGCCGAATTCATCGGCTTCCAGTTCCAGCGTTGAGCGAGCCCGCGCCGGCTGCGGCGCAACTTGTCGCCTCTCGCCATTTTGTGTGGGATCAGGGATCCGGGCCGGTGGGCTCGTTCGCGTCGGGAGCCCCGGAGACGCGGGGCCAAAGTCAACCCAGGGCCTTCTTGATCAGCGCCTCGGTTGTCGTGGCCGGCCCGAGCGCGACCCAGGCCTGCCGGACGGACTTGTCGGCATCGGCGGCCTTGTAGCCAAGCGCGACGAGGGCCATGACGGCATCGCGCACCTTGTTCTCGGTCGCGTCGGCTGGTTGCCCGGTGCCCCCGCCGGGGGCGGCCGACGCGGTGCCGCCAAGTTTGTCCCGCAGTTCCATGACGAGGCGTTCGGCGGTTTTCCGGCCGATGCCCGGGCACTTGGCGAGCAGTCCGACATCGCCGGCGACGATCGCGCCGTGTAGGACCGGCAAGGAGAGCCGGCTCAACACACTCAGCGCCATTTTCGGACCCACGCCGGTGACTTTCTCGATCATCAGGCGGAAAAAATCGCGTTCCGCCTCGGCGGCAAACCCGTAGAGGGTCTGGGCATCCTCGCGGTAAATCACCAGAGTGTGCAGCTGCACTTGCTGGCCGGGTTGGGGCAGACGTTCGGCTGTAGTCACCGGAACGTGCACCTCGTAGGCCAGCCCGCCGGTCTCGATGACGGCGGCCAGCGGGGTCGCGGCGAGCAACGTGCCGGTGATGCGGGTAATCATGGCTCAGTCCTTCAGACCGAGGACATCCTGCATGTCGTAAAGCCCGGGCGGACGGTCCACGACCCACTGCGCCGCCCGCAGCGCGCCTTGGGCGAAAATGGCGCGATCGCCGGCCTTGTGCGTCAGTTCCAGCCGTTCGCCCGGGCTGGCGAAAATGACGGTATGGTCGCCGACCACGCCGCCGCCGCGGAGGGCGTGCACCCCCACTTCCTGGCGCGTGCGTTCGCCGGTGATGCCGGAGCGGCCGTGGCGCAGAGCCTCGGGGCCGAGCTTCCGCCCTTCCAGGATGAGTTCGAGCAGGCGCACGGCCGTCCCGCTGGGCGCATCCCTCTTGTGCCGGTGGTGCATCTCCACCAACTCGGCATCGTAGTCATCCCCGAGGACCTGTGCGGCCCGGGCGGTGAGGGCGAAGAGCAGATTGACGCCGATAGAGAAATTACCGGCCCAGACGGTCGGCACCCGGGCGGCCAGCGCGGCCAGGTGGGCTTTTTCCGCCGCAGCATGCCCGGTGGTGCCGATGACCAGGGCCTTGCGGTGCGCTACAGCCAGCTCGATGACCTTGCCCGTGGCGGTGTGGGAGCTGAAATCGACCACGACATCCGCCCCGGGCAGGGCCGCGGCGAGATCGTCGCCGCTATCGAGGGCCGCCGCGACCGGCAAGGAAAGTTCGCGGGCGGCGGCCAGCAGGGCCTGTCCCATCCGGCCCTTGGCCCCGTTGATGATGAGTCGGGGGGTGCTCATGAGCCCTGGTAAGCGTCGAGGGTGGCAAAGAGGGTCCGACGGCTGCTCTCCAGCAGCGGGCTCAACGGCGCGCGGACCTCCTCCGAGCCGATGAGGCCGGCGCGGACCATGGCTGCCTTGACGGGGACAGGGTTGGATTCGATGAAGATGCCCTTGAAGAGCGGGTAAAGCCGGCGGTGCAAGGCCCGGGCCTTGGCATAGTCTCCCTGAAGGGCAAGGGCGGCCAGCCGGGTCACGGCCTTCG
>CAISJA010000176.1 GCA_903885525.1 uncultured Opitutaceae bacterium | reverse complement strand
CCGTCGATCCCACCGCCCAGGCCAGCGTCGGCACCAGCTCCTCCCACATCACCCCGCAAGTGCCCTGCTGCACGATCCGCCCCGGCACCGTGTGGCGCTAAGCCCACCGCCCCCCACCGGACAACCGATCCAGCCAAGCGACCTGAGCAACGAGTATCGCCTCCCTCCGTTTCGCCGCCTCGTTACTGGCCTGCCAGTATTCCAATAACCCACTCACCACCATGAGCTTTTCCTTAGCCCCTCTGCGCTATTGGGATGTGTTCGCCGACCGGGATGGACCGATCGAGCATGTGTGGGTGAACGAATTCCCCATTTTTGGGGAAAAGTCCTACCAGGCCAACGCCCGGCTCCGGCCCGGGCTCACCAAGGGCAAGCCCAACTGTGCCGTCTATGGCAACAACGACGGCACCGGCTCCAGTCCCGATCCGGCGGTGGCGCAGCACATGGCCATCTCCGAGGCGCTGGAGCGGTGGGCTCTCTTCGGCGTCATGCAGGAGGGCGTGGGCCACAAGTACGGCTTCGACCTTGATCCCAGTTCCAACGGCATGGCGGCCTTTCCGGGCTTCCGTTTCCAGGCCCGCGCCCGCGCCCGCCTGGAGGCCCTCGAACGCTACGCCGTGCTCGGCTGGTGGAACGGCAATTTCACCGCCACCCGCACCGAGATCAGCCGGAACATCGGAATGGTGCAGATCCACCATGGCACCGACCTGGGCGAGGTCGCCATCGTGTACCGCAAGTCGCCCACCGGCTACGTGTCCTACGGGCATGCCGCCGGCCGCAGCCTGAAGCGGGCGGTCGCCAAGGCCACCGTCGAAATGGTGCGCACAGAGTTCGTGCTCAACCAATACCGGGCGGCCAACTCGGCCGCCCCGGTGTCGAACATGTTCGAGCAGCGCGCCCTGTATTTTTCCACCCCGGAGGGGCATGGCGAGTTCCTGCACCGCCTCGCCTCCCGGACCACCCGCAAAACCCCGCCTTGGAAGACCGTCTTTGACGGCGAGATCAAGGGCCCCTGGTCGCGCTGGGCGACGGTCTGGCGGCATGTCGTGGAACTCCCCAGCTATGATTTTCTCAGCCGGGAGCAACTCTGCTTTTTCTGGTAAGAAACACCCCCCTATGGACCAGGAAACTCTCAACAGTGGAATCATACTGCACGAATTGGCAAACGTCGTCATGGTCATTCAAACTGGTGCCCATATCATGGCCGATGAAGAGGCTACTCCACAGCAGGTTTACCAAGGGAGAATGATGATGATCAAGGGCACCGCCAGACTCACCGAAACCATTTCCGCCTTGCGCGTCTTGCTGGGGCGCAGCGAGGAAATGCCCAAGGCCGTGGAAACTTCCGTCGCCAAACTGTCCACCGATATTGCCACTGACACTTCCAACTGGCTCGGATTCAGCCACAAGATCAACGTCGCCACCGACCACGAGAAGCCCGAATTGATCGTGCCGGGGCTGTTCCGCCTGGTGATGCGCAATTTCATGGCCAATGCCTTGAAGTACTCGCCCAAGGGTTCCGTGATCGACATCCGCATCCGGCACTCGGCGAAGGAAACCCGGGTCCTGGTCCGGAACCGCGGCAATAAAATTCCCGATGCGGTGCGCGCCTGCCTGTTTGAGCCCGGCCGCAAAACCCCCAGCGGCGGCTCCGGCCATGGCGTGCACATCGCCCAGCTCGCCGCCAAGGCGATGCGGGGCCGGATCAACTTCGTCAGCCAGACCAAATACACCGCCTTCTGCCTCGTCATCCCGACGCGCCGGAAGGGGGAGGATAACAGCAACTGCGCGGCCTGAACGGCGTTCCGTTCAGGTGTCGCGGTGCACCGTGCCGGGGGAAAACGACGGCAGACAGACGGCCACGTACTCCGCCCCGTCCGGATGCGGGGAGCCATACTGCACCCACTCGCCCTTCGGGGTGTGCACGGCCTCACCGGCCCGCACGGTCAGGGTGCCCTGCCGGGTCTGGACCTGCAGCTCGCCGCGGAGCACGAGTGTGTATTCGTCGAACTCGGGGGTCTGCCCGGGCTCCACCCAGCCGCCCGGGCTCTTCATGCGGGCAAGGCTGAGCGCCGTGGTCCCGCTGTTCACGCGACCGAAGTATTCCTCGATCAACTTGGGTTTGTTGCCGGCGG